>CAZFOX010000054.1:0-12690 GCA_964520565.1 uncultured bacterium
CAGCATAGAACGACACACTAACATAAATCGCGCAATAGAGAGACAGCAGCACATTTTTTTTCACGATCGTTTCTTTCCTTTCTTTTCCTTTCTTCTTTATTAAGATAGATACTGTCAATGCGATTCCCAATTAAAATCCAGCCGAACGACATTGTATGGCTTCAGCAGCCAATTAACCGCGTCAGATTATACCCCATTTTCCTGGCTAAAACACATCTTATTTCACCCAAACTGGAAGAACCAACTACATTGCCATAAGGATTCAGTGAACGATCTCGATGATTCGTTCCCGTGGCACATCATAGGTCTCATTCGACCAGGCGATTGTAGATAAACCAAAGCCATGAAAGATACGGATGGCGGAGGCGCGGTCCAGGCGTTTTCCCTTCTGCGTCTGAATGGTAAACAACGCGCCGTCCGGATACTCGATTCCGTTCCATCGTTTCGCATAAAAAGCCACAAAGCGGGGACTCTCAATGACGAATCCAAACATCGGTAAAAGAACGTCTCTCCCCCATTGCGAGGGAACGAGAATATCTTCCTGGCCATAATTCACCACGATTTCAACAGCCTCATTTCCTTCCCCATAAATCGCCCGTTGCAGCGTTTTATCGGGTGTCACAAAAAAGAAACGATTCAACCGTTGATGAGCCGTGGCTTCATGCAGAGGTCCCAGGATTTCATGCGTATTCTTCAGAAAAACATCCGTTGGATGCAACCCGGCCGCCCATCCGCCGTCCGAGCGTGTAAAAGCGGCAGACGCATCTTTCACAGGCCTTGCCGCGGGGATTTCCTGCCAGTAGCGATGGTTCGGAATGGAGTGATAATGAAGCGGACGCGCCGAAAGCACGTGATGGGCGACGTAAGAACCGGCGTTGGCGGCGGAGTAGCCATATTTACCATAAGCAATCTGGCAATCGTGATAGACCATTTCCCAGAAGGGGATCACTTGCGCACCGAATGCATCCGGATTCAACTGGTGATAATAACGGCCTGATACGCCCACCAGTCCTTCAAAGAAATCGCTGTGCGGCAATGCCCACTCCCGACCGCACTCGCTGCCGAAGATTCCAAAGATTCGGCGCGACTCATCGCTAAGACGAATTTTCCAGGCGATGTCTGAATTGCGGTCGATGGGATGATTGGGATCGAAGCATTCGCGCGGCCCGACGGCATATGTTGTATCGATAAAATACGACCAGGGATTAAAAAGGCGCTTGATGGAAGGCAGGTTCTGAGGCCGCATGGCCAGTTCCACTTGTTTGGGAGCACAGACCATATAAGCCCGCCCTCCCATCCAACGTCCACCCTGGATCAAAGAACCGTCCGGTTGTTTTTCGATATAGGCGGGATTCCAGCTGGGAGCATCGCGGTACATATCCTGATAATTGTCATGCAAACAAAAAACATACTCCAATTCCTGCACGCGGCGAGCGGCGGCGGTAAGCGCTTCGTTGCCTCCGCATTCCGGATTGGCGGGCAGTGCATCGGGATGCCGTACGTCGTATCCCCCCTCCGTCCAGCCTCCGATCATGAACAGGCAACGGGAAATGTCGAGATCGTTTTTGATATGTTCGGCGATGGAAGCCGCTTCATCGAACGTCCAATTAACATCGACCGACTCAACCTGCGTGCTATCCTCGTTCATTCGCCGCGCCAGGCATTGCCATAACTTCACATTCGATGCCCCCACGAGCAATTCCACATGACGATCGCGCTGAATCTTTTTCCGCAGAGGAACGGCCAATCCCTTTCGTTCGGCCAGGGTGCGATAACGATCGGCAATGGTATTCCAGTTTCCTTTTCCCAGGGGCGTCAAGCGGACAACACGAGCTGTCTTTCGTAAATTGAATGTTGTGGTTAATTGTTGATGCGCGAGCGAACCTTGCGGCAGAACGCTTTCCAGTTCGGGAAATACGTACGCATCGTCCCAACTGACGATCAGAGCTGCTTCTCGCTTGACAAAACCCAGCATATTCATGTGGCAACCTTCATAGTCGGACGTTCCGAAGGTACGTTTGAAAGCAATGCCGCTATCGGACGGAATCAAAAGCCCCTCCCGGCTGGGAACAATCACGTAACCTTGATCCGTATCGCCGATAGTCAGAGCGTCGTGTAAAAATGATAAATCTTTGCCGGATTTCTCATCCAAACGAATTTCCAGCGCCCGCCCTCGATCCACAAGTCGGAACGCGATTCCTTCGCCGTTCTCTTCCCAGATACGCACACTGCTGGAGTACTGTTTTCCTTGCACATTGCCATCATCGCCAAGGAGAACTCCGCTACCGGCCAATCCCTGCGACGGCCAGGATACATCCGCTTGTTTGTCATATAGAGACCATTTTCCATTCTCCGTTTCCACCGTCACACGAAGGAACCGGTTTTCTAATTCAGCAGTCTTACTAATCGCAGCAGATACTGTAAAAAGAAAAAGACATCCTACTAAAAAGAAGGTATTGCTTATGCGTCTATTGAATTCTAGAAACTCATTCAATCGGTTCATGGTTTCTCCTCGTAGAGATATTTACGATAAGGAATCCTCTGCCCACGCCATCCAGGGGATGAATTTCAAGGAACACCCTACCGTATCATGCTTCTCCATTTATACTATTTCCCCGATACAAATATGCTTATTCCATCATATCTAACTTGGGATAACAAGATGACGCCTCATTCTAAAAAAGAACTGGTCTTTCTGGTTTTAACCGGAATTTTCGTCACCAACGCGATTCTGGGCGAAGTATTGGGTGTGAAACTATTCACCGTACTCGGTTTCACCATGCCCCTGGGTATCCTGCCATGGCCAGTCGTCTTTTTAACGACGGACTTGATGAATGAGTTTTTCGGTAAGAAAGCCGTGCGGCGCCTGACGTTTCTTACCACCATCATGATTCTCTATATGTTTGCGATCATTTTCGCCGCCATTCAGATTCCAGCCGCTTCCTTCTCCCCCGTCGATGATGCTTCATTTTATAAAGTATTTGGGCAATCCCTTTGGATCATCGCCGGAAGCGTCACGGCCTTCCTGATCAGCCAGTATGTGGACGTGATGGTGTTCTGGATTTTTCGAAAACGTACCGGAATGAGGATGCTGTGGCTGCGCGCCACCGGTTCCACCGTTGTTTCGCAATTAATCGATACCTTTGTGGTTCAGGGCATCGCCTTCGTGATTCCAGGGTATCTCAGTCTCGATCAATATGTATCGGTTGCCCTCACCAGCTATATTTACAAGTTAACCATTGCCCTTCTTCTGACTCCCTTTATTTACGGTTCCCATTCCCTCATTGACCGTTTCCTGGGAAAAGAGATGATTCATGAAATGTTAAACACCGCCGAGCGGGAATCCCAATAAAAACAGGTGTTTCCTCCCTGTTAGAAAGGATAGGTATACACGAATCGGATACCTCCTACCGAAGATATTCTTTTTATGATATAAATAATTCGAGCATCGATCTCAACTCGTATGAACTGGACCATCATGAACGGCGACTCGAAGACAAACCTTCGGATTGAAGAAATCCAAAAAACCATCGAACGGTTGATATTTCGAATCAGCGATCGTTTTCCCCATTCGAGTTTATCGAAGGTTTGCCAGACACTTTACGAGATATCCAAAGAAACCAATCACACCGTCCAGTGGATATCGCGCCCCAGTTATCTTTTACGGCTCTTTGTGTATGGGCTCATGCTGCTATTGGGCTTATTGTTGGTCTTATCGATTCAACAACTGCATCTGAATCTCAATGAACTGAGTTTAGTGGATTTCGTCCAGGTTTCGGAAGCGGGACTCAATGAAGCCGTCCTGATCGGCGCGGGAATGATTTTTCTTACAACCCTAGAATCGCGACGAAAACGAAAACGGGTGATCAGCGCCGTTAATCGGCTCCGGAGTATTGCTCACATCATCGACGCCCATCAACTGACAAAGGATCCTGCTGGCATTTCTTCTATCAATCTCTCCACTCCTCATTCCCCGCAGCGTGATTTAACCGAATTCAATCTATGCCGGTATCTGGATTACTGTTCGGAAATGCTGTCGCTGGTCAGCAAGATCGGCTTTCTTTACGTACAGAATTTCGACGATGCCGCCGCCAATAACGCCGTTAACGAGCTCGATAATCTCGCCAACGGATTGTCCCGAAAAATCTGGCAGAAAATCATGATTATTCAATTAAGCGCGAACGGTTTGAAATCATGAAACCAGATGTTGAATACAAGGTATCTCAAAGTGCGGGCATTCTCTCCCAGGGAGAATCGAGAATAATACCAATATTAAAATTGAAGGGGAAATTCGGATGTATCTTATTTTTTCCAACATACTCTCATTCGTAATGCGTTCGTTGTTGATTCCCACGGCATTACTGATTGCGTTCTCCTTACAAGGAAATGCCGATCTTCTCTCCGGCCTTGCCCAGCCGCAAGACGGCCGCAGCATGCGTGAAACCTCCACCCACCGCATCGGGCCGGACGGAAAATACGATCCCAAAGGAGAGTTCGATCCCAACAGTAACCGCGACAACCAGAGCGTCCCCCCCGGAGAAACCAAAGTTTTAATGGATCGCCAGGGGCCCGGTGTCATCACGCATATCTGGCTCACGTTTCTCGAGCCCGAACCGCATCCCTGGGCGAAAAACGGTTCCGCCAATCATCAGGAAATGCTATTGCGCATCTATTACGACGGGAATGAACGTCCAGGCGTCGAAGCCCCGGTGGGAGATTTCTTCGCCAACAGTTTCGGCAAGCGCCGCGAGGTGATTAGTTTGCCCGTAATGGTCGAGGACGCCGATTCGTATAATTGTTTTTGGCATATGCCTTTCCGCCGGTCGATACGCGTGGAGATCGTCAATCAAAGCGAAAAGAATATCAGTCTGCTTTATTACAACATCGATTGGATCAAAAAAGACCGCCTTCCCGCTGATACGCCCTATTTCTATGCCCAATACCGCCAGGAATATCCGGTCGAAAAAGGTAAGGATTACGTAATTCTGGAAACCGAAGGCAAAGGCCATTACGTCGGAACGGTTCTCAGCGTTCGCACCCGCAGTCCTTCCTGGTTCGGCGAAGGCGATGAAAAAGTATATATCGACGGCGAAGAAAAACCTTCTATCTGGGGAACCGGAACCGAAGATTATTTCCTCTCCGCCTGGGGATTGCAAACCACTAGCACTCCTTATTTCGGAACGCCCTATTTTGACCAGTGGGGAATCGTCGGCGGCCATACCAGCGCATATCGATGGCATATTAACGATCCCATCGTCTTCAATAAAAGTATCAAATTCACAATCGAGCATTTCGGCTGGATATCGCCCGACGAGAATCCCGAATACAAAAGCCACAGTTGGAATGAGCGCGAAGACGATTTCTCCAGTGTGGCCTTCTGGTACCAAACCGGCACACCGACATTCACCGCCCGAGCCCCTCACGCAAAAGAACGCACACTTCCCAATCTGGATCGAATCATCTATGCGGTGGATATTCTGGGAGAGAAACAACACGGAGCGGGAGATACCGCCACTCAACCGCTATTCGATTACGCGAAAGGACAGATTCTTTATAAACCCGAAAACAAAGACAATGCCTGGCTGGAAATTCCCTTCGAGGTTCAAACCAAAGAACCGCTGCGCCTGCTGATCAATGCCACTCGATCCTATGATTTTGGTAAATACCGCGTTCTTCTCAACGGCGTCGAACTGGCGAAAGAGTTGGATTTTTACAACCAGGAAACCGACAACTGGGAATATCACCTGCTCGATTTCTGGCCCGATCCGGGACAGTACGTTCTGCGCCTGGAATGCGTGGGAAAGAATCCTCTCTCCACAGAACATTGGCTGGGTCTCGAATCCGTCCGCCTCCGCGAACGACGTCCCCGCGTCCGGGACTGGGCGTTCGATCGAGAGAAGGATTGGAAAGAGAAGCCGGTGCTGTATGAGTAAATTCCAGGGAATCGGGGCAAGGCCTCGAATCGTCAGAGGCCTTGCCTTTCCTCTATTCTGACTCACAGGACATTCCCTTAATGCAGGTTATAATCCCAAAGGCCGGTATTCTTGAACGGCCCCACAATATCGGCTCGCAGAACCACATCGAAATATTGCGATAAATTTTCATCGCTTCCCATCGCTTTCAACAGCAGATTGACACGATCGGTTCCATCATAGGAAAAACTCATCAACGTAACCATGCTGGTAATCATGGTAACTCCGTCGACCTGAATCTCCGGAATTTGAATATTGGCGAATTCCACGATCTCTCCATCCGCCAGGACGGCACAGATCGTTGGAACCACGGCTCCCTTCTTTCGAGCGGCCACCAACAACGAACCATCTGAAAGTGAAATCGACTGGGCGGATTCCATGGTCGATCCCATGCCAATCTGGTAATCCGCCAGGAACGGTTCTTTCATTCCATCGGTGTATGTCACATTCAGGGTCTGTTTTAAGAGAGTGGTAGATTGAGTGAAGTTGCCTGCCTGCAATTCAAGGACCGGATTCAAAACGAAGATATTTTCAAAAGAAAAAGGAGGCTTTTTCCCGGGGGTCGGTGTCGGCGTATATTTCGGGAGAAAGGTCGGCGTTGGAACCGGGACCGGTGTATCGGTTGGAATAGGCGTATCGGTTGGGGTGGGAGGAATATTATTGGTGACGCGAATCGCAATGTAAGTTGCGTTGTTGGATTCGTCGTATTCATCCACCACGTGGTGATCGTCGACAATCGCTCCGAGGAAATAATCGCCGGAAGGCACGTCCGACGGGATCGTTACACTCGCTACCAGACTATCGGGAACGTCGCGTGTAAGCGACACATTAACGCCGTATCGGATCAAACGATCCTCCATCGTGATGTTGTTATCCGTCGAGAGATAATAATCCACGGCGACATTCAGCGGCGAGGTATATCCATTATTTTCGACGGTAAACTGGGGTTTAATCGTTTCTCCCGCTCGTACTTCATAACGCGGTTCGGAATTGCCGTTGTAATGATGGGCTGGTATGACCACATTACTTAAATCCTTGATTACAGACCGATCGTGAACGCTATACTCACCGGAACTATACCCGGCATATTTCCAATGTGTAATGGAAAGATCCTCATATCCGCTTTTTGCTCCATAAAGATAAATCAATCCATTCGTAGCATCCTCGCCGAAATATTCCGTATTCTGGTTTCCATTGCGATGAATGAAAGTAAAATCAGTACCCATGATATTGTAGAGATTGGAAACATGTTTCAATCCACAGAAATGACCGATTTCATGAATCAACGTCGTCCGGAACGTTCTTAATCCTCCGCCATATCGCCGGTTGGCAGCTGGATTGCGGCTGAAAGTCCACCCTTCATTTACATACACAGCGATATCTGCCTCATCCAGACGCATGTCGAATATCCCCAAAGTCGATCCCGACCAACGGCTATACGTAATCGCGGGCGCATCGGATGTAGATGAAGAAAACCAGATTTCGCTCTGGCTATTATTTCTTCCCGCGGCGATATCGTCTAAATACAGATAAATAGACATATTCGAAGGATTTCTATTGAATTTATTAACGACCTCCATCAAGGCAGATCGTGCATCATGTCCGAGAGGAAAAGAAACATCGCGGGCATACATACTTGGCGTATTCGCCCAACGAATGTCCGAACCGTCCCATCCTTCCTCGTAATTATAGGAAAACAAATCGGTTACTTTTAAACCAGAGAAACATCCCAACAGAATGGTTATATAAAGCAATCGTTTCATCGAAGTGTATCCTTTCTCAAAAGGCCCATCATTAATATCCCAATAATTCGTCGTAATTATTCGGCGGCTCGACTGCAATGCTCCGGAGAACTGAAAACGGTTGGTTAATATTAGAATTAGGCACTCGAGGTAGTAATTTAAGTTCGCTGGGGGTCGTCAACAATCCAATTAATTGAGGAATATAGGCATACAAATCGTTGAGGGTCATTCCCTTCCCCACGACGTATTCCTGGTTTTTATCTCCCCCTGTCATCGCCATACGAAAACGATAATTGTCGTTGTATGAATGGGTAAGAACTTCGTCTAATGCATGATAGCGGCCCCAAAGCATGATTCTGTCCGGAGTACGCAACAAAATATCTCCATAGGCATCTTCCAAAAGCATGCGATTTCTCCGCATGATTTGAAGAGGATCCGTGGAATTGCGATTCATTTTCCAATAGTCTCTCGTCTCGTCTCGCAAAGAGAGAGCGTTGACCATATCCTCGGAGAACAAATCCGGTTCGTTGATTGCGACATTCAAATCTCGAACCAGAAGATTGGAGAGTATATTTTTTAAGGCCAGATCGTTGGCAAAGTCGGAGACCAAAACCCTGCGTGTATCTCCTCCCAGGTAATTCTGTATCTTTTGATCGATCGCCGTTTTGGAATCCTGGATGCGCACCACTAGATTGTCGGGTTTCAAAAAATCGCTTTTCACAAAGAGGGATATAACATCCAAATTATCCGCCAGCACAATTTCATGGCCGGAATCGCTATAAATCTCCTGTTTGTTGATGACTCGAAACAATCCCTGGTTCCATCCCACTAGCGGACATGGCGAATCTTCGTTGTCTTTCACAAAGAGAATATCCCGGTCGCCGATATCGAAAAGAGGAATCTCATCGATGACCGTAATCCCCCCCTTGGACTCCAATCCCCCCTGAAATCGAAGAGTAATTGTATTTCCAGTCAGGATATCACCCTTGAAAATATGTTCGACGGTGAAGGTCACGAATGTATGAATCAACGTTTCAGTCAATTTCCCATCGCCGGTCGATTCCTTATAGTCGATATTGGAAACAACGCCCTCAACGATCAGATCGGCTTCTTTGATCAGATGGCGATCGAACTTGGTTTCCAATATTGTCGCCATCGAATCCTGTACGATTCCAATCGATACCCAAACAACCAAACACAAACATGCACATCGTTCATATTTCATTGCCGTAAACCTCCCTACCATCGGAACTAGGATGTTAAAAGCCTACGAGTACTCCATTTCGATACTGTGCCAGGACTCAATTCCTCAATATGGGACAATCCTCGACCATTATCTTGGTAAAGTACTCTTGATTCGAGAAGATGAAATTATTTCGATTGTATTTTGGGAAGGAGTATTTCAGAAAACAATGCTGGCTGGCTGGAATGACAATCCTTTATTTTTTTAAGAAATAATCACTTTTTCCCCATCATCCTGTAAATTCTTATTATATTTTTTATATAGACTATTTGAAATCCCCTTATTAAAAAACATCATATTTCTACGAGAATTATGCAATCCTGTAAACCACCTCAAACACCCAGTGAAAACACACGGACTATCTGATATACGGTCAGTGTCAATATATACCCCACCACCGTCAATCCTCCGAGTTGCAGAAAAGCCCATTTCCAGGAACCGCTTTCCTGACGGGTAGCGGCAACCGTGGCCATACAGGGCATGGCGATCAGGCAAAACAGCATGATGCAAAACGCCGCCAGGGGCGAATAATGATCCCGCAATTGCTCGCGTAGCGCATCGGAATGTATTTCCGCTTCACCCAGCGAATACACAATCCCCAGTTGGGCAATAAACACCTCTTTGGCCGCGAAGGCGCCCAAGAGAGCCGTTCCGATTTTCCAATCGAATCCCAACGGAGTAAGAGCCGGTTCCACAATCCGGCCAAAACGACCCGCAAAGGAATAAGCCAATCGTTCCGCATGCCGGGCTCTCTCCAATTCCAATATCGATTGCTGATAAGGAATCCGTACATCCTCAATAAAACGGACTATCGCCGGGTAAAAATCGGGATACTCTTTTTCAACCTTCGCCAATGAACCTTCCCGCACTCGAACGAGAAGCGCGTGATCGAGTGTATGGGGGCGTACGTCTTCATTTTCCAAGGTTTTCAAAAAAGCGTTCTGGGCTTCATCGATCGCAAGACAAACCCGGATTAAACGGTTAATGGGTTCAGTCTGGTTTTCCATCAATTCGATAGAAAAAGTATCCCCACGCAACGCCTTCTCCAGATTTTCCAAACTGCCAGTCAGATGGAACTCGTTCTGAAGACGAACGATACCCTCGTGAAACCTCTCTTCCGCCCGTGCACGTTCCGCCGTGTAATCGCGTTCAAATGAATCCTTAACAGGAAAACTCATCATTGCCCAAAGAATCACCGAAAAACCCAGGATGATAGTCCCTGCCTTCTTGAGATACATCCAGGTGCGTTCGAACACATGGATCGAGATGCCTTTCCACGTGGGCAGCCGATAGGGAGGTAATTCCATGATGAAAGGTTCGTTTTCGCCTCGAAATATTGTCCCGCGCAATAAACGCGCACCAACAATAGCCAATACGATGCCGATCAGGTAGATCGCCCATAAGATGGGAGCCTGCCAGGCGGCGGGAAAGAAAGCGGGGATAAACAACATATATATCGGAAGCCGCTCGCCACAACTCCTGAGGGGGATCACCATCATGGTCGTCAACCGATCGCGGCGGTTTTCCAACGTGCGGGTCGCCAGGATGGCGGGAACCGAGCATCCAAAACCAATCAGCATGGGAATAAAACTCTTGCCATGCAATCCGATGCGGTGCATAAAGCGATCCATGTTAAAGGCCGCCCGCGCCATATACCCCGAATCTTCCAGAAAGGCAATTGCCACAAATAGGAGGAATATATTAGGGACAAAGATAATTACTCCTCCCACTCCACCCACAATACCATCTGCCACAAGCGAAATCAGTAGATTTTCCGTATCCGCTTGTTGAAAAGAACGCAACCATTCGCCCAACCAGAGAAATCCGGTTTCAAGCCAGTTCACTGGATACTCACCCACAGTAAAAGTGAATTCAAAAACGACATACATCAGCAAAAGAAAGAGAGGAACACCCAAAACCCGATTCGTTAATATTTCATCAATACGGTCGGAATACGTATGCCGGGACTCTACCGTCAGACGTATGGCTTCCTGACAAGCCCCGGATATAATGCCGTACCGTTGGTCGGCTATTACGATTTCGGGATGATCGCCGAACAAGGTTTCGATACGTGCCATACTCTGTTCGGCGGCAGCGCGAACTGTTGGAGACTGCACGATCTGCCAGATTTCCCGGTCGTTCTCCAGCAATTGAATGGCCAACCAGCGTGGATAGTACTTCGGGAAAAGATCCCTCTCTTCAACAATCAATTCCTGAATTCGTTCAATCTCTTTTTCAATGTCTCGTCCCAGATTCATGGCAACCGGTCGTACGAGAGTCGCGCCAGTCGCCACGGCCACGACGGTATCGAGCAGTTCCTTTATACCAAGCCCTTTATGACCGACTGTGGTGACAATTGGCGCACCCAACAAACAGGATAATCGTTCGAGATCGAATTCAATTCCTCTCGCCTTCGCCATGTCGCTCATATTTAGCGCCAGAATGAGGGGAACGTTAAGTTCCATGAGTTGAGTATATAAATAGAGATTTCGTTCGATGTTGGAAGCGTCCAGGATATCGACAATCGCATCCGGTTTTTCATCCAGGATAAATCGCCGCGCAGCCCGTTCTTCCAGAGAGCGGGCTGTCAAACTATAGGTTCCGGGAAGATCGACGATATGAATGCGGAATCCATCGTGAAAGCAATATCCATCCTTCTTTTCCACCGTCACGCCGGGATAATTCCCCACATTTTGACGGCTGCCTGTGATGTGATTGAAGAGTGTGGTTTTCCCTGAATTGGGATTTCCGGCCAGAGCGATGGTGAGAGTTTTCGCAGAGTCAGGCAATGGATTCTTCTCTTAAGAATTTTCGTCTTCGGATAGAGTAACGAGAATTTTCTGTGCCATGCCGCGCCCCAATGCCAGACGCGATTCCTTGATGGCGATGATAAACGGCCCCCCCGTATTGCGAATCACTCGCAGTTCCATTCCTGGAACCAATCCCATATCGGCCAGACGGGAACGTAATTCCCTTCCCCCCTGAACGGAAACCAAACGAACCATCGTCCCCGCTTCCACCATCGCCAGAGAAACAGCATCATGGGGAGCAATCGATCTGTTTTTTTTGCCTGTCATGGATGAAACCATCTCGTATGGTTATTCCTGTCCCGGCTCCTGGTAAGAGTCGTTTACCGACCTGCATTCGTACCCGTTTTTCTGCGTCCATTGAATGTCGATTTGCGGGCAGGTCTCCACGAATTCGACGAACTGAATAAACCGCTCCAGAATAATGCGAGAGACGCCATGCTCCATTTTACAAGCGGCTGTTTCCGCTTCTTTCTGCCCAACCGCTAAAACCTTGGTAAAGAAATCGCACAATACTTGATGCCGCCGGACAACGCTATCGGCGGCTTTTTTTCCCTTATGAGTCAGGGTGATCACATCGTACGGCGCGTAATTAATCAATCCTTTATCGGCCAGGGATCGTAATGCACCCGTCACCGAGGAATTGTTGACATTCATTCGCCCGGCAATATCTTTGGCGCGCGCGGCTTGTTTCTGGGCGACGATGTGATAAATCGCTTCCAGGTAATCTTCCAGGCTATCGCTGAGAGGTTCGGTGGCATTCATACGTATTTGAAAGAATGGCGTTTTCGTTCCAGAATTCGTTCTTCCGTAAATTTTACGTCTAGCCAAACTTTTTTGCAAGCCCAGAAAATCCTTATCTCTCCCCGACTCATTTCGGGATTTCAGAAAAAGACCAGCACATGGAGGCATTCCTTATTATTTAC
>CAZFOX010000055.1:0-12623 GCA_964520565.1 uncultured bacterium
ATTCGAGGCGGTACTCGGACCAGGAGCGATTCCCTTTAGCCTCCTGAGACATGGGGGATTCATCATCGGTCGCCAGAAAATCGTCCACGATAATCTCGTCGAATAAGGGGGCGATTTCACGCATGTGGGCCGCCACATCCGCTTGCGTTTTGGGATGCTGGTAGTTCATCCAGTACGAGCTGGAACTGGAGGGGAATCCAAACGATTCGCCCGCCGTTGTGGTGATCCCGCATGCGGCGGCGATTCCATGGTCCTGTAAAAAATCGCGCGCTTCCCGGAGTAGCTCCACGCCGGGTTGGTGGCCGGAGCGGTGGCTTTCCAGGTAAACTTTGGTAATGCCGAGATTTTGGTATACCTGGAGCGTTTTCTCTCGAACTTCGGGTGTGGCGAAGTATTGATTGACCTGATGGGCGGTGACGTAGGCCTGAAACTGGACACTGGCGGCATCCTCTTCCGCCGTTCCCGAAAAGGGCGAGGCGAGATATAAGAGGAATAGTACGATGAAACGACGGCAAGCAGTGTGGATCATGGATTTATGCCTCATCAGTTGGAAATGAATGGGATACTATACAGGAATCCTGGTTTGTTGTCTTCGGATACAGTCAAATTGGAGAGCGTATTATGCCGCGATTGCCGATTCGGTTATTGATCCTGTGGGGATCGTTCGTTGCCCTGTCGGGGATTGGATTTTACTATTTATCGTTGCGGCCCCAAACCTTGTTGTGGATCGAGGACTATCATCCTTCGAACGCCTACCAAAAAGGGCGTGTGCTGAAGGAAGAGGGGCAATGGGAGGAAGCTCTCGCCGCGTTTCAACGTGGAACGGATTATTTTCATGGGCTGGCAGAAAAGAATCCTCTCCGCCGTTACCGGCTTCAATATTTGCAGGGATTGTTGGAAATGGCGTCGGTTTATGAAGAGATGGGCGATCCAGCGTCGTTGCGAATCGCTTCGGAGTTGTGGCAGAAGGCGGTGGAGATCGAACCACAATACGCGGAAGGACAACCGTTTCTGGCGCGGGGTATGGTTCTGCAGCGTCTTGGAGAATACCGGAACGCTGTCGAGGCTTATAGCGGCGCCATGGAATATGGCAGTGCGCCGGTCGCGCTGGAAGCCGCTTTGGGACGGGGCGGTTGTTATAAGAAATTGGGGGATTTTCCCGCAGCCGGACGCGATTGGTATTGGTATGCGCGTTTCAAGAAGGGAATCGCGCCTGCATTATGGAACGACCTGACTGCTATACCGCTGGATAGTTGCGCAGAAGCGCTTTACTTGCATGCCCGAGCCGCTTCCATCCGGGGTGAAACGAAACAAGCCGAAGAAAGTTGGCGGAAATACCTCACCTTGAATCCTTTGGATCGAAGCGCGAATTATTATTTTCACCGCTTAACGGGTAAATCGATGGAATTGGGCGATGGGGAGATACCCCTTTCGGATTTATTTCCCGTTTCAAGTCAAAATCCCCGCTTGATGGATTCAGTCTTGCTTGATTTGTATTCTGAAATCGAACAGCCGGTCGAACTGCGGATCGAAATTGCCGCTTCTGATGAGATGAGTTCTCTAGGGAAATTGATCGTGGAACAGGATCGCCGGCCGGTTTGGGAGGGAGCGGCGATTTCTGATTCTCCCCATATTCTCTCCGCTAGGCTGACATTGCAGGCGGGCGTGAATATTTTTCACCTTTATTCGCAAACGGGAGAAGAAGAGAGAGTGACTCCATTCTTTCTTCATTCGTTAACCGTACGGCCGGAATCGCGCCGGTGAAAATCTTTTTTGTTCTTTCTGGAGTTTTCGGACAACGTCTTCCCTTCAGGAGGGAAGCGGTGTTTAATCGAGGGATTCATCCCAATAATCCAATCTAGCGGCGAAAGCGCCCATTTTTATATCGAAAGGAAAGTGGAACCAATGAAGGCAACGAATGGAAAATATTCCGCATGGATAACCAACAGTGGATGTATTGTTGCGGCGATCTGGATCGCTGTAATCCTGGCGGGATGCGGATCGGGGGAAAAAGAAGCGAAAAACGAATTGAATGTCAAGGTAGTCAATACGAATGGAATCATCCGGGAGGATGCGATAGCCAAGGCGATCGAACAATTTTCGAGTGCGAATTCCGGAGTGATCGTCCATTGTACGCCCGAAACGGTGGCGTCCGACATAACACCGGAGGATCTTGCTCTTCAACTTACGGGTTGCGACGCGGTCATTTTCCCCTCGCTTCTCAATGAGAAACTGCGCAGTCAGTCCTCACTTTTTTATCCCATCCAAAAACGCGAGGTTGAGATACCGCCGATCTTGGATGTGGCCTATGCGGGTTCCACCGAATCGTCATTTTGGGCGATGCCCTTGCTGATCGATCCTATGATGATGTTTGTCAAAAAATCCAATTCCGATGACGATCTTTCCCCCGGGGATTTTCAAACGATCTTGGTACACGCGCAATTGAGGGAATACACACAACCGTATTTTGTGTTTCTAACGGGGAATCCAATGGGATTGGCGGATGGGATCGCGACGCAACAGTTTTCGTATGGTTATGAAAGAGAAGCGCTCCATCGAACTCCGGCAGACGTAAGTTTGACGGACGAGGAAAAAAAGGGCGTATTGTTCCGTTCGTTGGCCAATATGAAATTGTTAATGACCGGATCGGTGGAAGAACGATTATCCGAAATCCCCCAGATCAAGGATTTGGTGACCTTTATTAAATCGGATGCTTATGCGGCCTATGGCCGTTATTCCGAATATGCACAATTGCCGGAAGAGATGCAGAAATCTTTGTTTACGCGAGATCCTTTGCGTAATGGAACGCCGGCCGTTCCCTGTTATGCGATCGCTGTGGGGATTCCTATTCAGGCCGCGAATCCGGCATTGGCGGAGAAATGGATCGATTTCCTGTTAAATCAATCGGAATCGTTGTCTATCGATCAAGGGTATCTTCCGGTAGCGCTTCCTGCCGATTCCGATAAGGGGATTGGCGTATTCATGAGAAATACCGCTTTTGTTCCCCGCGAGAATGATGGAGCGCTTAGCGAAAAGATTGTGATAGATGCCATTAATGGGGATTTGGGGATTGAAGAATTCGATCAGTTATGGCGAACCTCGTTCTTTATTCCACCGGCGAATTTGTGAAAGAAAAAAAAGATTCGTAGGTTATTTTCCTAAGAGGGCTTGATTTTTATCTTTAACTTTTTTAAATTCAGCGTTGACAGTCTAGCTAAAGTGTGTTAAATTGCTTTCACTTGTGCTCAAAAATGGAGCCGGGAAGTTACCGTCTGAAGGGAAAACACTCCCAGGCGTGGAACGATTGGAACATGGAATTTAAGTGGTTTGTTTGTATGAAGTTAGGGAAAAATGTTCCATGTTTTTCAGTGGGAAAATAATACCAGAGACGGTTATCGAAAGCATGGGATTTGAAAAAAAAAGAGCAGTAAAAGGTTTGATTTTATTGATTTTGGATTCGGTCAGTTATGGTGAGTGTATTATTGGCACACGGTGTGCTAGATGATGCACTTTGTGGAATGAGAGAAGGTTTTTGAGTGGAAAACTCAGAATAAGAGATGGGCAGGGATTGTATGAAATTGAATGAGTTTGGGAATCAAAGCAAAAATAGAAAAAAAGAGGATACTGTACAAGAACGATGGGCGCCGAAAGGAATGCCTGTCTTCTTGCGTTTAAAAGGAGGGGCTTATGTGTGAGTATTGGAAATCCATGTGGTCGCACGTTACGGATAGATATTACGCAGGAAAAGGAGATATCATGAGAAGAGCAATCGTCGGAAATTTAGTGGGGGTAAAATCGGTTATGCTGCTCGTGCTTGCCCTGGTTGTGCTGATCGGGGCGGGACCGGCGCTCGCTCAAGATCTGATGTTTAAAACCATCAAGATCGATTATTACAAGTTCGGGTCGTCGGTAAGCACGAAAGCGAACGGTCAAACGCTCACGGCCTCTGGAGTATTGTGCGCGTCCGATACCGACAAGGATATCTGGGACAATAACGCCGACGGGAAATTGGATACGAGTAAGAATCCAGTCTCGTTCCTGTCCCGCACCATGTCGCGTCCGATCATCGCCAATATGGAGAAAGACGAACAGTTATATCTGGCGGCGATTATTGAAGGCGTGACTCCGGCGGATGTCGCCTCCCTGCGCAGCGGTTCGAAGGTTCTCGCCGAGAACCCGGCCATGCAGGCCATTATCAATATGGTGACGGCCGACTTTTCGGCCGGTCTGTTCGCCGATAACACGGCGAAGACCGTTTATACGGGCGTTCGTCCGACCTACGCCACCACGACCTACGATATTCGGGCCAGTGTGAATGGAAACGTTTATTCCACCACATCCGTTGTGGTGTATTGGGAAGTCGCCGGTTTGAAGGTCAGTGCGACGAATGCGATTGCGACCAAACAGAGCTACAGCGCTACTATGGCGATCATGAAGGGCGGCACGGCAAAGCGAACCGGTAAGAGCAACCTGGTGGGTGTTGAGACCGGTCTTAATTCGGGTCCCGCTTTTCATAATAACTGGGCAACATCCGGCAGTTCGGCCTGGGCGGCGGATCTGGATGCCGTGAACAAGCGTGGATTGCTTCCGGGCGTTAATATTGGAATCCGGATCAATACCATGTGGGATACTACCTCTCTGCCGTTGTTTGGCGGGACGGGTCCGATCACCACGATCGATCCAAAGGTCTTCCTTTCCACCAGCCCCAATGTTCCTTTCCAATTCCGTAAAGGTGACCAGTTGGGTATGCAGCTGCAATTGGATGTCCGAGAAGATATGGACGGCGAGCCGGATGAATATTTCGGCGCGAATGGAACCGACCGGTTGCAATTGGCCAGCAACGGTGTAGGAAAAGATTTGGCCGGCGGTCAGTTAATCGGCGGCAAAATCGTTGTGACCGCCAATAAGACCGACGATAACTCGGTGGTCTTCGGTTCGATGAATTACTTGGTTCCGGATGCGGCCGGCTCAATGCAAGTAATCAGCGTGACAGCTTCTATTGCGGATACATTGGTTACATCGAGTACCTTCAATGTATTCCAGGTAATGGCCGTAGTGACGGATGAAGTAGGATCGGCTACTCAGGTATTTTGCAATCATGCCGTGGACACGGCCGCTCCCTTCTATACAGCCACTCGCGCGGCGGACGAGCAGAACGTTCCCGCCGGATTTATCGGCCAGAGAGCCGCGACTCGCGACGAAGCGATTTTCGGTGTGGAAGTATGGGGTAACGGAGAGTTGTCTACTTCCGATACCAATACAAAACAATGGCTCAATCTGGCATTTGAGGATGAGTCGCTCAGCAAAGGCGATGTGCCCGCGATTTGGTGCGACTTTATCCCGGCTACACCGGCGCTGGAAGATGTGGGTATGGTACATGCCCGGAGTATTGTGGCGGGTAATCCTGTGATTAATATCGCTACCACGGCGACCCTGATTCAGAACCTGGGCTCTGGATCCAAAATCCTGGGCGCGTCGGTTGTGATTCGAGTGAAGAATAACGTAACGACCACGATTTCCAGCGGCGGATTGATTGTCAGCGTCAGCGACGACGCTCGTAACCCGGCGTTGGTTTATTTGAGCACAACCGTTGGTTCCACGGCTTATGCACTGTTGGATACAACGATTAAATCGTACTCGGTTTCGAACTTCTCGCCGTTGACAGCGAATACGTTGAATCCGGCGACGGTGGAAGTCGATAATACGCCTCCCAACGTGGTGGCGGCTCAACTGAGCGTTGCCGGTTTACCGGCTGGCTATTGGAATAGCGGCTCGAGCACGCAGAGCACGTTCAATCTACTGCGTAATTCCGGCGACTCCGCAGCGAATATCTTCGCGGGCGGTGCAGCAGTTGTTACACGCGGTACAGCCAAGACGATTGTAGCTAATGATGGCCGAGCGCAAAACGGCAGCCCGTTACGTCTGTTGGTGAAATTCGATCCAGTGGCGGATCTAACCAAAATCGGCGACGACCTCGATGCGTTGCCTTGGAACGCCAAAAATCAGTCGGAACGCGTTGCTGGATTCCAGCAGCGGTTCATGGCCGATCTGGCTAACGCACAAATCGGGTATGCAACAAACGGTCCTGGCGTAAATGTAAAACTTGGCGATACAACCGATGCGCGGTGGACTATCGAGGATGCGACGATTGTATTTCAAACAGAAAGCGCGAATCGGACTCCATCGGCTGCCAATCCAACCATTGGTTGGGTGACCTTTGTGGAAAGCAAGGGCATCCCCCTGGCGAATACCGATGGTGATCCGCAATCGGAAAGCATCAACGGCGCGCCGGTTACGGTTGCTTTGGCTGATAACGTGCAGAACGTCGATGCCAATACGAATTCAAATGGTATCGTGGTGGATGTTAACGGTCCAACCATTACTGGAACCGATTCGAATTATTGGGATGGTGCATCCCATGTAGTTGTACGCGATGGTAATGGTGCTGCGGCTGCAACCGTTCTCTATATCACGAATACGCAAGGCGTAAAAATTCCTAGCGCCAAGTGGACGGCAACGGATCCCGTTGCTTGGGCCGGAACAATCAATGGTACACCCAATCGATTTTATAATTCGGCTGGTATCGTGGGTGCTACGGCTACTGGTATTTCAGCCGGATATTCGATCATCATTTCCGGCGAGTTTGAGATCCCCGACGTAGATAGCGCTGCCGCCCCAGGATCCCCGGGCGTCGGTGGTACGGACTTCTTCACCACTCAGGTAGGTGGCGATGCAGGTGGAACCGTGCACAAGTCAGGCTTCCCGTTCCTCTTTGGAACGCCTTCCACTCCAGATGGCGTTCAAGGTGCGATTACCGTTACCGACTGGACAATCGATGCAGCGGGTACCCTCTTCGGCCGTGCTTTCAAGACCATCTCTGCCGATTTCGGCGATTTCATTAATGAAGATTCCGCGCGCGACGTTCTGCCGGATGTCACCACAATTCACAATCAAGCGGGAGCTCTTCAAAACACGAGTGTGGTTGCGCCAGGTCAGGTTGTGATGGCGACTTGGTTCTATATGATTGATGGTAATAAGAACCTCAACCTGAAGGCGGCCAGCGATATTCGTCGTGTGACTCTGACGGCGCGCGATCTGTCTGGAAATGTGGTTCGTTATGGCATTCCAGCGGCAACGGCTTCCTTCGTGCAGCCTGAAGTTACCATTCTTG
Organism: uncultured bacterium; assembly: GCA_964520565.1. GTDB lineage: Bacteria > Hinthialibacterota > Hinthialibacteria > Hinthialibacterales > Hinthialibacteraceae > CAZFOX01. The sequence continues at coordinate 7,172 of CAZFOX010000055.1, forward strand.
ACTTCCAGATTAATAACCCCAATCGTGGCATTCAGGGTGCGGTCGTTCAACGTCATGCCAGCTATAAAGACGGCGTGGCGGCGGCGGTTTCTCTGAGCCAGGCGACAGTGAACATCAATAATGCGAATGTCAAGATTGTTGCCAAGATTGGAGACGGTGTATCTAAAGGCGGTCCGTTAAAGCAGACCGACTTCCTGAGTGCCGATTTCACAGCGCTGGGTGGAACGACTGAAGCTCCCGATCAGGTAACCTTTGCGAACGGCACTCCGGTTACCGATGGAAGAACGGTTTCTCCCTCCTCCATTATTTATGCAACGTGGACATCGGATAAGTTCACAGTTAACAAGGATACGGACGGCAAAGCCACGGCGAAGGTGATCGTACGGGCGATAGCGCAGTCTCTGGGTGTGGGAGAATCCGCTCCCTCCACCGGCGTTCAGGTCGACCATACGGCTCCCGATCTGATCGTGAGTAACATTCTCGAGAAACGGGCGGATGGCGCGAATACGGCTCCAGTATCCGATGTGAATGGCGACGGTATTATCCGGCCCAATCAGATCGTGTCCGTTACGGCCTACTATCATATGGACACGGCGGATAAGGCGAATCCCAATCTGGTGCTGTTCACTCCGTATCTGCAGCAGTTTGGTAATCCCGCGTCGCAATCCTATACCTGGTCTGGGAAAGTCGGAGCGGTTACAAATAAGATTCGCGGCGTAACCACCCAATTCCAGGTTCCGGGAACGCTTGCTTCCGGATTCTATAAAGCGATTATTGGAGCGACCGATGCGGCAGGTAACGGTGATCGGGACGAAAATCCGAATTTAGTAACCGTGAACGCTTCGCGGCCTGAGGTACAATCGATCGTCTTATCTGCTTCCAGCGTGATCAATATGGCCACGAATCAAAATGGTTTGCGCCTTGGATGGCGGAAGATCGGTCAGCGGGTGATTTCCAATCCAAACAATCCAACGTATGATAATATATTCATGCGTTATCAAGGCGCCAGGGCCGGTGACGCACTATTGGTTCAAGCGCAGATTAATATTAATGACGATGTGTTTAGGACACTCGATGTATCGGCCGATTTCAGCGACTTTTCTGGATCATCGTATAAGTCGGTGGCCCCAACGCCTTATACCGGTTTGCAGGCGCATGATCCCAGGAATTTGCAGGGAACCCGAGTGGCGGGAAATATTTTCTACGCGACATGGGTCCATTACATCCAACCCGGTCTGTCAAATATAAACATAACGGATGCCTCGGTACGGATCATTGCCAAAAATCCGGCGAATGTGGAAGCACAAGGCAATTCGATCTATACACCGCTGATGATTTCCGACCAGAAAGGTCCGGAAGTATCGCAGAAATTGGCGATTTATAAAAACGGTGTTCTGACAACGGCGACCGAAGTGAACCCGAGGAACAATGTTGCTCAGGGTGGAGCTGCGGCTCGGCAAGTGGGACGTGCAACAGCCGTTATTATCGTCAGTGCAACGTACAGCGATGTGGGTGAAAAGACCGGCTTTGCTCCCAGTGTCTTTTCGGCGGGATTCTTTGGATTCAACCAGGATGTTGATACCGCCGCCGCCCGAAATAATCAGTACAAACTGGATGGACAGGGCGTGTTGGAAAGCAACAGCGGTACCGAACCAGCATTATTCACCTTCACGCGAAAGTCGGATGCCTGGAGAGATTCAGACGATACAACCGATGGCCCCATGATTACCTCGGCCAGCCAGTTCACAGGCAAACCCGCTGCTGAACAAGCTCGTTTGAAGAATGCGACCTCGACAGTATTCAACCTGTGGCTGGGTGCTCATCCCAATGGAAAGACTTATTCCGCCTTGGGACAGACAGCCAATCAGGCAGCGAACGATAATAAAGCGTTGGTGTTTAAGGTAGATGCCGGAAAGACAGACGCTAAACTGCCGGTTTCGGTCTCCGATGTGGTAGGCAATAAAAAGACCGCGACCACTCTGTCTCAAGTGGAAATCGACGGTAAGGAACCCTATATCCAGATCGGCCGCGCCGCTCAGACCTATGCACAGGTTCAGGGCGCGACATTGGATGTGGCTCCGGGCCAGACGCCTTACGTTCATTACGTGCCTGCGCAATATAAAGCGAATGGTACATTGGAACGCCCGACTCGCGTGACGAATGGAACGGTTGTTCGTCTCCAGACACACCTTTACGACGATCCGGACAAGACCGACCCGATTTGGTTCTCTGTGGATGGCCGCGAATTCAAAGCCAAAGCCAGTTCCTTTGTATGGAATTCACCCACGGCAGATCAGCGGGAAGATAAGGCTTTGGCGTCGCGTACCGATGCCAATCATGAAACCGAATACGTCTACTTGACCAAGATCGATCCGACCAAGTTCTCGGGTAATGTGGCCAACATTTCTGTCGACTTGACGGTTGGTCTAGGTAAGAGCAACGCGGGTAATAGCACGATTCCTTATAATACAACAAGTGTGGGTAACGCTATAAATGGTGCGGCTTATGCCAACTCGCTTGCCAATGTTATTGGCGCTCCAAATGCAGGAGAAAAGGCTTCTGTTGCTATGGACGCCACTGATACGGTAGATAACTGGCGTTACAATATCTACGCGAGAAATGGTCTCGAAGTCGATACACAAGGCCCTGGAATGATTGAACAGTTCACTACGTTCTTCCCGACCAAGGCTGATGTTGACAAATTGAACACGAAGCAGGTATTCCGTCCGGGCGGATTGAATGCGAATGCAGGCGCTTGGCTGGTCTGGGCAGCGACGCTGGTTATCGATGGGACCCATGACAAGGACTTCCCGCTCGATAAGTTCACCGTCAATTGGTCTGACATCTTCGAATTCGATACACCGCGTCTGGAAAAAGACAAGAATTACAATGGCAAGAAATACGTCGTGTCTTCGGCGACACGTAGCATCATCTTCGTCACCAACACGATCAAGATCATGGATAACGCCAATCCGCGGAATGCCGATCGTATCACATGGCGTTGCGAGGATATGTTTGGCAACGTCAGCTCAGAGCAAGTTCCTGCGGGCATGGAATTGGCCATTGGAGCTCGCGGGCCTCTGGCGACAGAAGTCTCGTTGAAGGTGGATGGCAAAGCCGAAGCGGTTTTGGGTGCTGCCAAACTGGGTATTGGTGCTCGTGGTCCGGACTCGGCTTCAGCGGCATTCGAAGTCTATCCCGGTGCGAAAATCATTGTTGAAGCAACGATTACCACGATTGACGGTGAAGCGCCCGATACCATACTTCTGGATGCCAGCGATCTGTATCCTGTGGGTCTCCGCGCTATGTCGGATGAAGTGATTCCAAGCGCAACGTGGATGACTCGGTTTGGTACTATCTACGCCCGGTGGGAATACATCGCTTACGATATAGCTCGGTTGCTTCCGGGAGCGGCCAAATCGATCGTTACGCCTGGAGCGGCCACTCAAGTGTTCTTCGATCAGAGCAACTTGAACTGGCTGTGCTATGGTGTGCAGTATCCTACTCGAGTCGGCGTACCGGGAGTGGGCGGACGCGTATTCAACGGTCCAATCCAGGGATCAACGCCAGCGACAGTAATTTCTCAAAACGGTATTACTCATACCGGCGTACTTCGCAAGGCTGATAACGCAGCTCCGAACAACGCGGCTAACAAGAACGCCTCGAATCTAGCCGGCGGTCCGAAGGCGAATAAGGCTTTGGCTAACTTCCCAGCCGTGCTGAATGCGCTGCAAGGTTTGCCTTTCTTGACCGTCCAGAAAGATTCGACGGCAAAACGCGTGGCATGGGTTACGGTGTTTGTAGATGACGCCGACTCGCTCTTCACGTTTGAAGAGACCCTGTCAACCCAGTTTGCCGTGGATTCGGAACCTCCACGAGCCAGCTATGTGTATAGCGTTACGCAGGGGTTGCCTGTGAAACATCGCTTTGCATCCGGTCCGCGTATCGGCTTCCCGACGGCTCCGAATGCGAGCCGAACCGACATCATGAAACCGGCTCCCCGCGTTCGTAAAAACGATAGCGTGGCGGTGATAGTCAACATTACGAACTCCTTGATCGATGGTACGGGCAACGATGCATTCCGCAATCTGCCAGGTCTGATGCCCGCCGATCTGAATACCGGATTCTTCCGTCTAGATCCCGCTGTTCCTTCCTCTATTAAGGATGTGACGGTGGATTTGAGCGGATTTTCCACTCTCCCGGCGGCCAAGAATGTATCGGTATTCGATCCGAATGCACCGGTAGCCAATCCAAGCGTTCCGAACATGCTAACCCTTACTTCGCAGGGTGCGAATAAACCGACCCTGATTAAGGCGAATTTCAGCGTTAAAGTAACGGATGGTGTTGGAACCGATGTAATTTCCTCCAACGATCCAGTCGAAGTGACTCCTACGGTAGTGGACGATGCTGGAAATCGTCCAGTAGATACACCGTACGATAATGATGTCATGCTGGATAATAGAAACAATAATGCGGCAGTTGCCAACGATTGGGTCGATTTGAATCCGCAGACTGTGCTGGCCGTTGATAACTGGGGACCGATCATCAGCGGTTCGGTTTCTGCGCAGATCATTGCTGGAACAGCAACGTACTATAATGCTTTGACTGGTACGCGTGAAGAACTGAAACCAGGTGCAGTACTCTTTGATGGTGCCTCAATATCAGCGGGTACTATCCTTCGAGTTACTGTGACCCTTACGGATCAAGTTGATCATCCACTGGATCTCGTTATAGATCCACAGAATAACTACGGTCCGATCAAAATGACGGCTGAAGGACTGAAATTGGCATCGAGCATTATGAAATCCAAAGACGCCAAACTCAGCGGACCCGATTCGATTTCCGTTCCGTTCGAAGTCACTATGCCTCCGAAGGAAATTGGAAAGAGCACGAAGGGCTTCCACTTCATCATTCAGGCAACGGATACCGTTGGTAACATGTCTGAAAAGACCTCCACAGAAATGTTCCAGTTCGACGCCAATCCGGATGTCGAGTACTTCGATGCGGCTGGCGCTCCTCTGGTAGCGAATGTCGTGAATGTAAATGCGGGTCCCGCTCCACAAAAGATCGTCGTTGCCAAGGCTTTGGATATCGGTGGCATCGAATCGATCGAATGGGTGGCCGATGCCGTAGAAGGCGTTACCTTCTCCGCCAAGGATGCAGCCGGCAACCTGGTAACAGGAACCAAATTGATGGCCGGTGGCGTTCAGGAATCGCAATTGGATCTGTTCGCTCTGATCCCAATTGTGACCGGCGGTGTTGTACCATTCAACGCTCATGCGGTCGTAACTGATATCGATCACAACACTAATGAGTTGAATGTTGTGACCGTCAATATCAATCAACCTCCTGTTATCGCCGCAGCGATTCCATTCGAAGCGACGAATGACAGTGTCATTAAGACGACAGGAACGATTGCGGAAACCAAAGGCATTGGTTACAACGCTGCCTT
>CAZFOX010000056.1:0-12614 GCA_964520565.1 uncultured bacterium
GTTATTGAAGAGAGAGAATTTTCAGGCGATTTAATCACTCTGCTTCAAATTCTCAATCAATTTATTCCCACTCAAATCCGGCAACGTTCCCGTTTTATAAATTCCTTCCAGGAAAAAATGTTATGCGATTACCCGATCGTTGCGATCCGGGAGATCGTAATGAACGCCATCATGCACCGGAATTACGATGGTTCCACCAGTCCCATCCGCATTCATTGGTTTCAAGACCGGATCGAAATACAAAATCCCGGCGGTTTGTATGGAGAGGCAACGCGGGAAAATTTTCCCCGGCAAACCGCGTATCGAAATCCGGTACTCGCCGAAATCATGAAACAACTGGGTTACGTGAACCGCTTCGGCGTCGGCGTAATCCGCGCCCAAAAAGAATTGCAGGATAATGGAAATCCACCGCCTGAATTCATCTTCGAATCCAATTTCGTCAACGTGACCCTTCGAAATAAACCATGAAAACAATCGCATTCTTTAACAATAAAGGCGGCGTTGGAAAAACATCTCTCCTCTATCATCTTGCCTGGATGTTTTCCGATCTGGGACACAACACGATCGTTGCCGATTTGGATCCTCAGTCCAATCTAACATCGATGTTTCTCGATGAAGATATCTTGGAAGATATTTGGCCGAATGGCGATCACCCCAAAACTATCTACGGCGCCATCCAACCCGTAATAAAGGGAACGGGCGATATATCGCCCCCTCACCTGTGCGAAATCAACCAAACGCTACACTTGATTCCCGGCGATTTAAGCCTATCGCGATTTGAAGATGAATTGAGTTCCCAATGGCCGGATTGCCTCGATAAGAAAGAAAAAGCCTTCCGCATAATATCCACGTTTTACCGCCTTGTGAAAAAAGCGGCGGATGAAAAAGAAGCGGAACTGGCTTTTATCGACGTTGGCCCCAATTTGGGAGCGATCAATCGCGCCGCCTTGCTCGCTTCCGATTTTGTCGCTATCCCGTTGGCGCCCGATCTCTTTTCCTTACAAGGATTGCGTAACCTCGGCCCTACTCTTCACGAATGGCGGGAGGGATGGCAAGAAAGACTCCAAAAATGTCCCGTCAAAGACCTCGAACTTCCACGGGGATCGATGAAACCGATCGGTTATATTGTCCAACAGCATGCCACAAGAAAAGACCGCCCGGTGAAATCTTACGATAGATGGATTAAACGGATTCCCCGTGAATATCGCAATTCAGTTCTTCATCAAAGCGAGAAAAATCCACCCCTCGTCGAAAAAGATCCGCATTGCCTGGCCATGATCAAACATTTTCGCAGCCTGATGCCGATGGCGATGGAAGTTCAAAAACCCATGTTTTTTCTCAAACCGGCGGATGGAGCGATCGGCGCTCACGTCAACGCCGTCCAACAATGCTATGATGATTTCAAGCAATTGGCGATAACCATCCAAAAGATATGTACTGGATAGAGAGTTTGCTTTCTCGTCCGCAATCCTCCCAAGGAGACACGCATGGGTAATACGTTTGGCCGGTTATTTCGTATCACGACCTGGGGCGAATCGCACGGCGGCGCGGTCGGCGTGGTGGTGGATGGATGCCCATCCCGCATTCCAATCGCCGAAGAGGAAATTCAACGCGAACTCGACCGCCGGCGTCCGGGACAAAGCCTGATTACCTCCCAGCGGCGCGAAACCGATACCGTCCGGATTCTCTCCGGCGTCTTCGAGGGACTGACGCTCGGCACCCCCATTTCGATGATGGTATGGAACAAAGACGCCCGCTCGCAGGATTATTCGGAAATGCAGACCGCTTACCGCCCCTCGCATGCCGACTATACCTACGACGCCAAGTATGGCATCCGCGACTATCGCGGCGGCGGCCGCACCAGTGCCCGGGAAACGATCGGCCGGGTGGCGGCGGGTACGATCGCCCGCAAACTGCTCCACCTGCGCGCCGGAATCGAAATCGTCGCGTATGTTTCTCAGATTCACACCCTGATCGCCGATATCGATCCTCGTAAAGTCCGGGCATCCGCCGTTGATCGGAATCCGGTGCGCTGCCCCGATCCTCAGGCTGCCGAGGCGATGTTCCAACTCATCGACTCGGTACGGCGGGAAGGCGATTCGGTGGGCGGCGTCATCGAGTGCATTATCCGCCACGTGCCGCCGGGTTTGGGAACCCCGGTCTTCGACCGACTGGAGGCCGACCTGGCCAAGGCGATGCTTTCCATTCCCGCCACCAAGGGATTTGAAATCGGCAGTGGCTTTGCCTGCGCCGCCATGAAAGGCTCCGAACACAACGACCTGTTCATCGAACGACAGGGAAAGATCCGCACCAAAACCAACCGGTCGGGCGGCGTTCAGGGGGGCATCAGCAACGGTGAGGATATCTTCTTCCGTGTGGCCTTCAAACCTACTGCCACTATCCTCCGCCCCCAAAAAACCGTCACGCCTGAAGGGAAATCCACCGTTCTCAAACCGCGCGGGCGTCACGATCCCTGCGTTCTTCCACGCGCCGTTCCTATCGTGGAAGCTATGGCGGGGCTGGTGCTGGCCGATCACTACCTGCTTCAGCAGGCGCAACAGGGGAATCCTGAATTATAAAGCGCAGTCTTCGAGGCAGGTCGGCTGCCAATCGCGGGGAGCCATAGGTAGTATTTCCCGGACGGTTCGTTTCGGAAGAAAAATCGCGGTAATCCGGTCTCCCAGATCGAGCGTTCGCTGCCGGTTTGGACGCCGGAAGTCGCATACGCTGATTTCAACGATGACGATACGGTCGTGCTCCGGCCAGGTATGGACGATCACGTGCGATTCGGCCAGAATGAACGCCGACGTGTACCCCCCCTCCACAAAATCGTGGCCGGTATTGGAGAGATGCTGAAAACCCACAGCGTCGATCGCACTAATCAAAGCATCCCGCGTACTGGCATGCTCGTACAGGTAGCGGTCTTCGCATTGGCAATCTTCGAACAAAAGGCGCAGATTGGTTCCTTCAGGCAGCATGATTCGAATGTCCGGCAATCAAGGAATTTGTGTTATTTATTATAGCTGAAAATATGAAACTCCCTCCCCCTACGAGGGGAAAAAATACAAAAGAACCTTTTTTATGGAAAATCCCCCCAGGATCATCCCGGGGGGAAACAAATTGGCTCGATAGTACCGACTTCTTCTTACTTAACCGCCACCATGGCAGACCTGGAAGAATGAACGAACTGGGCGATTCGTTTCGCCACTTGTTCCGGCATAAGGCCGTACTCTTCAAAGATTTCATGGCGCGCGCCGTGCTCGATCACTTCGTCGGGAATGGCGAGGCGCAAAAAGGGAATATGTTCGAGACCCATGTCGTGAAGCGCTTCGGACACCGCGCTGGAGAAGCCTCCCACGATCGTATGATCTTCATAGGAAACCAGATAATTATGCGTGGCGCAAAGACGGCGGATCAGATCGGTATCCAGCGGTTTGACAAAGCGCATGTTGACGACGGTGGGATGAAATCCTTCTTTCCGCATGCATTCGGCCGCTTCTAACGCCCGATAGACGGTAAAGCCATAGGCCAGAATCGCCACTTCGGAACCCTCTTCCAAAACAACGCCCTTGCCGATGGGAACGGGTTGTTCTTCCGTCGACCATTCCACTCCCTCCCCGTTCGAACGGGGATACCGGACGGCGAACGGGCCATCGTGCTGGAGAGCCGTCCAGAGGAGTTGCGACAGTTCCTTCTCGTCGGAAGCCGCTGAAACCACCATATTGGGAAGAATTCGCAGATAGGCGATATCATAAAGACCCTGGTGGGTGGCTCCATCGTCGCCGATTACCCCTCCCCGATCGATGGCAAAGATAACCGGAAGGTTTTGAATGCAGACGTCGTGATAAATCTGATCGAACGCGCGTTGCAAAAATGTAGAGTAAATCGCGCAGACCGGCCGGATACCCTGGCAGGCCATGCCGGAAGCAAGCATGACGGCGTGTTGCTCGGCAATCCCCACATCGAAGAAGTTCTTCGGGTGTTTTTCCGCCAGTTTCGAAAGACCGGTTCCCGAAGCCATCGCGGCGGTGATACCTACCACGCGGGGATCTTTTTCCACCATTTTGCAGATGATGCTTCCAAAGACGTTCGTATACGCGGGGGGAGTGGGTTTCTGCGCGGCTTTTTTGACCTTGGGCTCGCCGGTGATTTTATCGAACGGCTTGGCCCCATGCCAGGAGGCGGGATCGTTGACCGCTGGTTGATATCCATGCCCCTTTTCGGTGATGATATGAAGAAGAAGAGGCCCTTTTAACTCTTTCAGGCTATTGAGGGTTTCGATAAGCAGATCGAGATCGTGGCCGTTGATGGGGCCGAAATAACGGAACCCGAGTTCTTCGAAGAATACACCGGGCACGATCAACGCCTTGATGCTTTCCTCGACCTTCTGCAACCGTTTCATCAACAGGTTGCCGATGCTTTTTTCGAGGATTTTATCGACGCCTTCTTTGGTCTTGTTGTAATAATAGCTGCTGATGATACGGTTGAGATAATGCGATATCCCCCCGACGTTGGGAGAAATCGACATATCGTTGTCGTTGAGAATCACCAGCATATCTGTTCCGAGATCGCCCGCATGATCGAGACCTTCATACGCCACGCCGCCGGTCAGGCCGCCATCGCCGATAATAGCGACGACCTTGTAATCCTCCCCTTTCAGATCGCGCGCCACAGCCATGCCCACCGCCGCCGATACCGACGTGCTGGCATGACCGGTTCCGTAATGATCGTGGGGATTTTCCCACCTGCGGGGAAAGCCGCTGATGCCTTTATACTGGCGCAATGTATGAAACCGGTCGCGGCGTCCGGTCAGTAATTTGTGCCCGTAGCACTGATGCCCGACGTCCCATACGATCTTGTCTTTGGGGCTATCCAAAACGCGATGCAGGGCGATGGTTAATTCCACCGCGCCCAATCCCGGAGCCAGGTGCCCGCCCTTCTCGCTGACCACATCGATAATGGTTTGGCGGATTTCCTTCGCCAGCTGGGTTAATTCTTCCCGGCTTAATTCCTTGAGATCTTCTGGACTATTAATTCTTTCAAGAACCATAGATTTTCCCTGAATTCATCCATATAGGCTTTTGACTAGGCGCTCTTACGCCTGCCGTTCGACTAAAACATCCGTCAAATCGATAAGAACCCGCGCGCGTTCCCCCAGCTTCTCTAGCCGGGAAAGTACGCGGCCGCGCAGTTCCCGGACTCGGCGTTGGGATTCTTCCAATCCGATCAGGGCCGGGTAAGTTAATTTACCCCGCGCCTCGTCGCTTCCCGCATCTTTCCCCATAACTTGTGTATCGCCAATCACATCTAAAATATCATCCACCACCTGGAAAATCAAACCAAGTTGAGTTCCTACATCGGATAACACTTCGCAATCCTCGGGCGAGCCATCCGCCATGTGCGCTCCCATCAGAAGCGAGGCACGGATCAAAGCGGCGGTTTTATGGAGATGAATGTACTCCAGTATCTCTTCCGTTCCGGGTTTACTTTCGTATTCCAGATCGATGGCCTGACCGGCCACCATCCCCGGATAGCCGCAAGCGACCGCCAATTCGCGCGCCGCCCGCAACGCCTGCAAAGCGAACCGTTCCGGCAAGCTGCAGATGAGTTGAAATCCCAGCGTATGAAGCGCGTCCGCCGATAAAACCGCCAGCGCTTCGCCAAATACGATATGCGAGGTCGGCCGGCCCCGCCGTAAATCGTCGTCGTCCATGCAGGGAAGATCGTCATGCACGAGCGAATAGGTATGTACTAGCTCAATCGCGCAGGCCACTGTCAGAATGGCTTTTTTCAGTTCGGGATCCACGCCATTCCAACTGTTTTCCGCATAGACTTCTTTTCCGGGAACTCCCCGGCAAAAATCCGCCCCCGCCAGGACCAGGATGGGACGAATCCGTTTCCCGCCCGCCTCCAAGGGATACCGCAGCGCCTTATGCAGCCGGGCGGCGATCCCTTCGGGGGGAGGCAACAACGACCACAATGTCTCTTCCACTTCTTTTTTACGGTAAGCCAGATATTTTTTGCAATCCAGATTCGTTACTGATGCCGTATTGCCTTGTGAGCTCATAGGAATATGCCTGTCGATAATATGATGACTTCCGGTGGATCGTCACCGAAAGACGATGGATATAGATATCCAGCCTATCGGGATTCGTCCTCTCTGTTATCCTCGAGAGGCCGTTCGCTCCATCCCGATTGAGGATCGTTGAGTAACTCCGTCACCCGCCGTTCCACCCGGTCGAGCCGTTCGGAACAATTTTTAATCAATTCCATCCCTTCCACAAAAAAGGATTCCATCCGGTCGAGAGGAAGTCCACCTTCGTCGAATTGCGCGATGATCTCTTCCAGGCGTTGCATGCCTTTTTCGAAATCGAAAGGTATTTCGGCCTTTTTTTGATTCACGATCGAGAATCCTTATCGAGGACTTGGGCGCCGAACGAGCCATCGGAAACCACTACATCGATAAGATCGTTCGGTTTAACATCGTAGACATGGCCGATGTACCGGCCATCCCGATGCCGGCATATTGCATATCCCCGGGAAAGATTGCGGAGGGGATTATAACTGTCCAGGAGGTGTTCGCAACTCCGAAGCGCCAAGCTCTTTCGATTCAATTCGTTTTCGATACTTCGCGCGAGAAGGTCTCGGAACTGCCTGCAATCTGCCCGGCCCCGCTGAATATACGAACGCATGGCGCGCAACAAGGCGGCCATTCGTTCATCCAACCGCTGGCGTTGCTGCGCCACGACTGAGATAGGATGATAGCGCCGGAGCGCTTGCCGGGTAACCTCCAGACGCTCTCTTTCCCGATCGATCGAGAGAAGAACCAACCGCAAAAACCGGTCGCGAAACACACACAAGTGATTGCGATGCGTCTCGAAAATCCGGCTTATCATCTGTCCCGCCGCTGTAGGCGTCGGAGCGCGCACGTCAGCGGCAAAATCGGCAATGGTGAAATCGATCTCGTGCCCCACCGCCGAAACAACGGGAATCTCCGAAGCGAAAATAGCCCGCGCCACGATTTCTTCGTTAAAAGCCCATAAATCCTCCAGACTCCCTCCACCCCGGCACAGGACGATCAGGTCGAAACCGCCCAGCCGGTTAACCACTTCTAACATATCTGCGATCTCGCCCGGCGCTTCGGCGCCCTGTACCAGAACCGGGCAGATGACGCAATCGACGGGACAATCTCCCTCGCGGACGGTGCGCAAGAAATCGTGCACGGCGGCACCGGAAGGCGATGTAATCACCGCGATGCGATTGGGAAAATCGGGAAGCGGTTTTTTCCGATCTGCATCGAAAAGCCCCTCTTCGGCCAGTTTGCGCTTGAGCGCCTCGAACCGCAACTGCAACGCCCCCGCTCCCGCCAGCCGGATCGCGGAAACCACCAGTTGATATTGCCCGCGCGGGGGATATACGGTGATTTTCCCCCCCGCTACAACTTCCACGCCGTCCTGAAGGTCTAATCCCGACCAGCGCACCACCGTGGCTTTCCACGCCACGCATTCCAAAACTGCGTCCGCATCCTTCAGGCGGAAGTAGGCATGTCCGGACGGCGCTCTTTTGAATCCGGAAATTTCTCCCCGCACCTGCACCCAATCGAAGCGTTCTTCCAATTGCCGCCGGAGTACGTCGGTCAATTCGGAAACGGTCAGCGCCACCGATTGAGATTCCATTCTCATGAGTCGCCCTCGAATTCGGTCTGCGAAGAGACCAACAGGCGCTCGATCGATCTCGCCTTACCGGTCTTCTCGTCCACATCGATCAACACAGCCGACATTTTCACATTCTTTTTGGCAACTCGGAACTGCGTTTTCATCCCCGTGATAAACCGCTGGGTGGCTGTTTCGATATCCATGCCGATGATTGAATCGTACGCACCGGTCATCCCGGCGTCAGTAATATAAGCCGTTCCGCCGGGCAGAATACGTTCGTCGGCGGTGGTAACATGCGTGTGCGTGCCGATCACCGCCGATACCCGGCCATTGAGATACCACCCCAGCGCCACCTTTTCCGAGGTCGCTTCACCATGTATATCCACAATGACGATCCGTTCGTTCCCGATTTCTTCCAACAAGGCATCGGCAGCGCGAAACGGACAATCGACCGGGGTCATAAACAACCGGCAACACAGCTGGGTGACGATCACCCGCTGGCCGCTATTCGTTTCGACGGATATCCATCCATTTCCGGGAACCTGGGGCGGGAAATTATAGGCGCGGACAATACAGGGATCGGTATCGATAAAAGACAACACATCGTTATTATCCCAGACGTGATTCCCCAGGGTGATCGCATCGATCCCGGCTGCATAGAGTTCCTTGGCGACGGCCTGGCTGATTCCCTTGCCACCCGCTGCATTTTCCCCATTGGCAATACAAAAATCGACCCGGTACTCTTCTTTAACCGCCGTCAGCCGTTCGTGCAGCAATCGGCGTCCCCAGCGGGCGAATACATCTCCTATAAAAAGAATCCTCATTAATAAATCTTTCTAAGCCTTTGTTTCAGGGGGATTTACCCTGCTCGTTGCAATAGATAATCACGTAGCGCCTCCTGCCAGGGACGTAACGGTCCGAACCCCATTCCGGAGAGTTTCCGGGTTGAAAAGCAGGAGTTCGGCGGACGGTGGGCGGGAGCGCCATACTCGCGGGCGGTGACCGGTTGCAACTCTACCGGCATGCCGGATTGCATAAAGATTTCCTGAGCGAATTCCAGCCAGGTGCAACAGCCTTCGTTGGATAAATGATATATTCCGTAACGGTTTGTCTCGACAAGCCTCCGGATCACCGCCGCCGCGTCTTTCGTATAGGTAGGCGAAAGCGATTCATCGCTGACGATGCGCAGGGGATTCCCCTTCGAGCCCAGGCGCAGCATCGCCTCTACGAAGTTTGTGCCTTTCATCCGGCTGGGAGTCAGACCGAAGAGACCGGAGACGCGAACAATGTAATGCTTTTCCCATAGAGCCTGTAAGTAATGCTCACCCGCCAGTTTAGAGATTCCATACGCATTCAGCGGCTGGGGACGGTCCTCTTCACCGTACGGTTCTCCCTTGCAACCATCGAAAACGTAATTCGTGCTGATATGAAGCAGGGGGATATCCCACCGCTTGCAGGCCAGGGCCAGATTCCGGGGACCGATGGCGTTGACCGAATACGCCCGCATATATTCCCGTTCGCATTCATCCACCCGCGTGAAGGCGGCGGCGTTGACGACCAAATCGGGTGCGGTAAATGCCACCTGTTGCTGCACGGAAGCCTCATCGGTAATATCTACATCCTCCGACGTATAGGGAGTAACCTGGCAATCGGCAAATGAATTCACCAGATCGGTACCTAACTGGCCCCGCGATCCGATAATGAGTACCCGCATGGAATCGGCTCCTATCGAAATAGAGTACTCCATTATACCGGTTCATCTTCCGTTTGTTGAGAAACAGTGCACAAATTGTGTAAAACTTTTTGGAACCGGTTAATAAGATGCGGATAGGCGGTGAATAAATTGTGAAATAAGGGATTCAAACGCTTCCTTCGAAATGCTAGGATACAAGCGCATTGCGACCGAAAAGGATTGTGCGGGCGGGGATGCCCGCGCTCCATTTCTTCGATATGCTACGATAAAAGCGCATTGCGTTCGTTACGGCTGTGCGGGCGAGGACGACCACGCTCCGTTTCATCGCAAAGCTAGGATACTAGCGCATTGCGACCGTTACGGCTGTGCGGGCGAGGACGCCCGCGCTCCTTTTCTTTGAAATGAATAGGATACTAGCACTTTGAAATTGAAAGGCCTTTATGATGATTGATGGCGTTAAAATCACACCCCGTAAACGTTTTGCCGACGACCGCGGATATCTGATCGAGATACTTCGCGCCGACGACCCTGAATTCATTCAATTTGGGCAGGTTTACGTCTCCAAGCTGCGCAAGGGTGTAATCAAAGCCTGGCACAAACACGAGAAACAGACAGATTACTTCTTCGTGGTATCCGGCACCTCGAAAATCGGTCTTTACGATGGGCGCGAAAACAGCCCCACCTACAAACAATATCAAACCGTCGTTCTGGGCGACGATGGCGAACAGGCGCTTTTATCCATTCCACCGGGAGTATGGCACGGGCAAACGTCGCTGAGCGATTATACGTTACTGTTGAATCTGCCGACCGAACCCTATAACCGGCAGCATCCCGATGAAATCCGTGCGGCGGTGGAAGATTTCGACGACGTCTGGTCGACAAAAAACCGGTAAGGAGAATTTCGATGGGATCTTGCACTAATAAAGTTGTATGTACCTGTACTTACACGAGTTGCGATAAACACGGCAAGTGCTGCGAATGCCTGCAATATCACCTGCGTATGAATGAGCTCCCTGGCTGTTGTTTCCCTCCCGAAGTGGAAAGAACCTACGACCGTTCGTTCCGGAAGTTTATTCAGACGTATCAAAAGAAGGTGTGATAAAAAAAATCCATTTTAAGCTGGATGCCTAGGTCGGCGTTTTTCCGCCCTTGGCATTCAAAATCTTTTCTTCGTAGTCCCTTTATCTTGTACAGTCAACATGCTTACCGCTGTTGTGCGCGTCGTTTGCGGGCGGCCAGTTCGGGAGCTTCTTTTACGCATTCGCCGAGAATCTTGAATCCCTGCCAGAGCAGGCCGCCAGTGGCCCGCATGAATTCGCCGGGAGTCTCACCCACATCGGCCCAGCCTTTCTCATCCGGCTGCACTTTTTCCCAATTGTGGAACAATCGACCCCAATCGCTCTTCAGGGCATCATGGACACGGCGGTTACCATTCACCGGATACCAATACAGGTCGTGATAGGTCACGCTGGCGATATACGACCAGGGAGCCATCCAGGTTTTCAGAGACCACTCTATCAAGGATTTTAACTTGCCCCAATAAATCTGGTGCTGCATGCGGGCGGCGAAGGTCAGGTGTTTCATAGGACCTTCGAACTGCCAATTTTCCCGGGTGGCATCCACATCGCCGACGATTTCGATTTCGCGGGGATCGCCGCAACCGAGGCCCCTCTCATGCGCAAGCCGAATAAATTTAATACTTAAGGGATCGAAACCCGGCCATAGCGTCGATAGCCACCTGATCGGCAGAAGCCAGGAGCACATTCTTGATATGGGGGATCATGCAACGCGGCCCCGGCCCGTCTCCGGCAAACGTTCCATCCATCACCGCAAACAAACCCCGGTGGATTTTCTTCTGGATCATCAGAAGATCGACCAGCGTTTCATGAATCACCGGATGCGTCCAATGGCGGCGTTCATTGAGAAGGCCGCCGAATGCGTTTTTCATCGCGCCGGTTGTGGTTGTAAAGACATGTGTCTTGACGGTCGGAAGGTGAATAATGTTTTCACCAATGAATCGCTTGGGAATCGAGAATCCTTCCGGATAAACTTCATTGAGACAAAGGAACTCTTTGGTTAAATCGCCGACGGCGTCGCGGACGTTGATCCATTCTTCGCCTTCGTAGAGGTGGACATTACGTAATCCGTGTTTTTGGATGACGTTGATCTGCTTGTTTTCACGCTCGCCAAAATGGGCATCGATGACCACGGTGCGGTTGTGGCAGCCATGAATGAGATCGGGATTGTATCCATCCTTCTTCATCGCTCCAATGACGCCATCCAGCTGCCAGGGCGTTGTGGAACTGCCGGGGAAAAAATGATGCCAGCTGATATTGATCTTCAACGCCGTATCGGCGTCCTTGGCGATGACATCTTGATACCCGGCGAGGTTCATGAGTTTATGGTAATCTTCCAACACCGTGCGGGGGGAAGTACGGAGAATGGCGACTTTGGATTTCGACACGGAACCACTCCTTAATGTCTAATTATTTTCGTTTCTATTGTAACGGATTTATTGAAGACTTAATAACTACTACTTGAAATAAGAACCCGTAAAAAGGGAGATTGATGCGCCATCTGTTGTTCATTTCCCAACAACTGTATTGGTGTACTATAACACAAATACAGTTGATTTTCATAATAATATTCAGTTTACCTTTTTGAAACAGATGAGGGCAGGTGTGAGGCCGACCTCTTCCGGGTAATATAAAATACTCCCTCAAATATTGTCACCTGCTGGATCATCCGATCCAACTAATCCCGTTATTTCCGCTTGAACGGCGTTTTTAGAAGGTTTGACGTTCTGATTCAATGTTCCGATTCGCATTTGAAAAAGCCGGAAGGTATAGGAACGATAGAAAAGGGTAGGGGTAGGCGCAAGGCCTACCCCCTACATTTTGTTAAGTTTGTAAAGACTTGTGGAGTTCAAGATTCCCGTTTCTGTTTCCAGGTTCGGCCATCGGGGAAGACGGATAGATAGGAATAGGTTTTCCGATCGGGAAGAACCTCGATAAGGGTTCCGCCTTTTTCCACCTTATCCGCGCCGTATCCGCCGACACCCGTGGCGCGGCCATACACCAAATTGACTCCGGAGTGAATCCCGGAATAATCGTTGACGTGATCGTGGCCGACAAACATGGCCTGCACGCGGCCGGTTTTGGCGATTTCCGGCAACGCCGTGCCTTTTTCTTCTTCGTTGCAGACCTTTTCATGCTTGATCCCCTGGGCTGTGCCGTTTTCCCAAATATCATCGTATTGAAGAATGG
>CAZFOX010000057.1:0-4325 GCA_964520565.1 uncultured bacterium
CCGAACCCGATCGCCGCATGAAGGAAGAATCCGGGGAAGATCGATTTCGTTTTCTCCAGCGCCAAAGCGGCCCTGGGTTTTCTCCACATAAACCGGATCGAAACGGAGAGCCGACCTTGCCGTACTGACAATACCATCGCTGCGATCGATACGATCCACAATCTGAGACAGTGTATCGCCGGTTTGAACCTCCACGGAATATGTATCGAGAGTATTGTTCTTACTATCCGCTACGCGAATGGTAAACGACCCGTCCTGGATCGGATAAGGTTGATTGGCCATAATTCTTCGGTCGGCAGTCATTGGATTGTTGAAGATTTTATCCAGCGTAATCCGGCTCTCCGGATCGTCCACACCTTCGGGAAAATCAAAACGACTGGTCACTGCCTGATAACCCTCCACTCCCGATGCCGCGCAATGAATCTTGTTTGCTTCGAAAATTACACCCCTCGCCAACTCATCGACCTGTTGTTGCAGGATTGGAATCATCCGGTCGCGTGCATCCAAAATAGCGCCCAGTTTTCCCTGTCGAACCTGTGCATCGATGATATTTAAACCCTTCTCACCAACCCGAAAACTAATCTTGTTCATATTGGCTTCCGTATCGGTGATTTCCAGTTTCAAGGGTGTGACAGTCACCTGATCCACAATCGTCTGGCCGGCCAACGATATACTGATACTGCCATTGGGATTATCGATAGTTTTAATGGGAATTATTTCCGACAGTTGGGAAACCAGCAGATCCCGGCGGTCGCGATAATCGTTCGCATTAACCTTACTGCCACCTTCCGTGGAAGTGATTTTTTGATTGAGCATCGCCACTTCGCTGAGAATCCGGTTAATCTCATTCCCATAAAATTTTGCTTTCTCGTTGAGGTCTTGCCGCAATTCCTGCAACTGCCGGGACGAAACAGAAAAGGTCTGCGCCAGAGTTTGCGCACTTTCTATCGTCGCCGCTCTGACTTCGGGCGCTTCCGGCGAATTGGATAACTCGTGAAATGCTTCAAAAAAACGGGATAATTGATTGTTGAGCCCTCCCATGGATGTGTTGTCCAACGAATCACTGATCGGATCGAGAGGATCGTTCAATATAGATTGAATACGTACAAAGATACTATCTAATTCTTCATTAAAATTCTTATCGCTTTTGGCCGTATTGATCTGCCTTTCCAATAACAGATCGCGAATTCGTTCGATGGTGATCACATCGACTCCCTGTCCCATGGCTCCATTCGGGAAGAGAAGCGGATCCACTGATTGTTGCACCAATCGTTGGCGCGAGTATCCCTCGGTATTTACGTTGGAAAGATTGTTCCCTGTCGTATTTAATCCCGCCTGAGCTGCCGCAATGCCTCGGGAACCGATATTGAGGATTCCGAATAGGGTTACCATACCCATGCCACCATCCAAACAGTCGAATTCTTCCTTCTATATAAACAACCCGGCAATATTTGCCTAGTTTTTTATCCTTAAACATGATTCTCTCCTTGATAACGCAACCCTTGTGCCTATCTTTCTTGTTGATATTGTTTTTGAAATCGTTCCTATTTGAAGACTGAGATATCATTGCGAACGGAGTGAAGCAATCTCGGTTTTTCAACACAAATGAATCCAAGGAGTTCAGAACAAGCCAATGCTCTATTACATCTTTGCCCCTCTGGCCGTCATCCTGGTAGGAATCGCGAAAGCCGGTTTCGGAGCTGGAGTGGGGATCGCCGCCGTTCCTCTTTTTATAATCGCTACTGGCGATCCAAAGGCGTCTTTGGGTATCATGCTTCCACTTTTATGCGCTTGCGATGTATTTGCGATCTATCATTACCGAAACACATACGATCGGAATAATCTCATCCACATGATTCCCGGAGCAATAATCGGAATTGCCCTATGCGGTATCTTTCTAGGCATGGTGAAAGGAAAACGAGCGGATGATTATCTCCAAATCATGATCGGTGTTATATCGATCGCCTTTGTTGGGTACGAGATGGCCAAGATATGGATTCTTAAACGGTTGGAAGCCTATCAACCCAAAACCTGGCACGGCTGGTTTTTGGGATTCTGTGTTGGATTAACCTCCACACTTGCTCATGCGGGAGGCCCTCCCGCCACTATGTATCTCCTTCCCCAACAACTGGGGCGGAGGCTCTTTGTGGGAACCACGGTTATTCTTTTCACTGTGGTCAATGCAACAAAATTGATCCCCTACACCTACCACCACATGATCAATTTTGAAAGTATGGTACAGAGTCTTTACCTTCTTCCATTCGTTCCTTTGGGAACGACTCTTGGCGTGTGGATGAATAAAAAAATGAATGAAACCCTCTTCAATGGATTCATCTATACCATACTTTTATTGGTGGGAATGAAACTGACTCTTGGTTATGAACCGATATCGTATTTGATCGGCCTATTGGGAGAAACGCTCTCTTGAGCAAACCGGACTGCAAACCATGAACCTGTTCGACAGTCACATGCATCTCAATCATGAAGCGTTTCACAACCGGGAAGAATCGGTTTGGATGGCAGCCCGGGAAGTGGGAGTCAGCGAAGCCGTGGTGATTGGATACAACCTGGAAAGCAGCCAAACCGCCGTTCGTCTCGCGGAATCATTGCCAGGCCTCTATGCGTCGGTCGGCGTTTCGCCACACGATATTCTAACTGCACCGTCCAATTATATCGATGAGTTACAAAGCCTGGCAGGACATCCCAAGGTCGTGGCGATTGGTGAATGTGGCCTGGAGTATCACTACCCGGCCGGGCCGAAGGAAATTCAGATCGAACGATTCCTTGCCCAATCGGAACTGGCACGTGCCTTGGGAAAAATGTTGGTGATCCATCTCCGGGAGGCCGATGACGATTTCCTGCAAATCCTGCTGAATCATCCCCCAAGCCGCGCCATTCTCCATTGCTTTACGGCTTCGTCCGCGGTGATGGATGCCGCAGTCCATCTGGGGTATTTCATTTCCTTTTCAGGAATTCTCACATTCAAGAATGCCCACGATCTTCACGCCATTGCCCCTCAGATCCCCGCGGAAAATCTGTTGATCGAAACAGACGCGCCTTACCTGGCTCCGAATCCCTTTCGGGGGAAAACCTGCGAACCACAAATGATCGTGGAAACCGCCCGGCAGCTGGCGCGATTGAGGAATACAGATATCCAGACCATAGCCCGGCAAACATACGAAAATGCCTATCGGGCTTTTGGATTGGAAAGTTAAATGTTAATTGAGAATTTCCAGAAATTGCGTGGCTTTCTCATCGATCAGGACAGCGGCTTGTTCCCGCATCGAATCGAGCCATTCTATATTTTTCTTGAACGTTTTCAACGCCGACAAATGAGTCGGGTATTTCATTTGTTTCAATTCAACACCAAAGCCCAAATCCAAGGTCAACGTATCTGCAATATGAACGATAGCCGTCATTTCAGTTTGCGACTTGGATTCGGTGGGATCGTGATGATGGTGGATGGAATGGATCAATTCGTCAGGGAAATTCCAGGCATCTGCCAGATGCGCGCCCAATTCTTGATGGGTAAATCCTAACGCTTCCCGTTCCGCTTCCAGTTCGGGCAGCCCACCATTCGTCATTAAATCCACGATCGTATCGGCAGTATCTTTGATGGAGATTCCCAGGATCAACTGACCAATATCGTGTAACAATCCAGCGGTAAAAGCGCTATCATGCAATTCCGGCCGAACTTGATTGCAGACCAACTCGCTCGTGATTGCACAGGCGACAGAATGATGCCAGATTCCACCCTGAACGTAACCATAAACAGGTTGAGTAGGATTGAAAAAGCGACTGATGGAGCACGTCATCACCATACTGCGGATGGTATGAAATCCCAGATACATGACCGCCTGGTTCAACGAAGAAACCACACGGGGAATTCCGTAATACGCGGAATTGCAGAGGCGCAGAATGTTCCCGGTCAGACCGGGATCGTTGGAAATCATGTCGGTTAGTTTCTGAGCGGAAACATCCGGATCGCGGGTCAATTGCATGACTTTCACCACCACATCCGGAATGGCGGGGATTTCTTCAATCACGCGGAGTATCTTGTCGGGTAATTTCTTTTCCAACGTCATAATTTTGAAACCTGTCAGACAAATCGCAATCGCGGACTGATTTCATCCGCGAAAATAACATACAAGCGATGGACTTCCATTCCTCATTTTTCCAATTCGGCTTCGTTAATCCGCTTCTTCATCATCTGACCGGGTTTGAAACTGATGTGTTTCTTAGCGGGAACAGTAATAATTTCACTGGTTTTTGGATTCCGGGCTTTTCGGGCAGGCGTATGTTTGACCTTGAAAATACCGAAATTA
>CAZFOX010000057.1:4335-12477 GCA_964520565.1 uncultured bacterium
TCAAACATGGTCTGAACAATCTCTTTAACACTCGAGATATCGAAACCCGTTCGTGCCGCCACTTCTTTCACTATATCTTTTTTGGTACTGGTCATAAGAACCCTCCGCAGAGAGCGTAACTCGGCATGCCCTTGTGCAAATAATTCATGATTCCCGAACTATCCTCCCAAACGCACTTCACTATACCGTATCGATTCATTGGAATCAAGAGTTTTTTTACAAAAGCTCCTGATTTTTCGTAGCCTAGAGTCAAATCGTTTCACTCCGGCTCCGCTAAATTCCCCATGAAAACATTTCGGACAAACACTTTTTTTCTTAAACCAGATACCATTGGGAACCAGATATTCGATTGTTTTTCATTCTTTTCCATTCCCATTCAAATCCGTTAACTTTTTTCCCATCAATGTATAACTTTCCCGATTCTAATTTTAATAAAGTAGTTATTTAAGATTCATGAAACAAATAAGCATTCCGCCCGCATTCGAGTATACATTTGGAATACATAAGCGTTCGTAACTTCTTGCTTTGCAGCGAATTACTTGCGGGTAAGGAATTGCCGAACCAGGTCGGGTTTGGAAGTAGATTCGGATTGAATGGGATCGGGCGGTTCTGCTTTGGCTGATTGAAAAGAATGGTTTTCAATCGTCATTCGAACCATCGCCAGTTTTTTGATTTCCGAATAAACGCATACAACATGCGCACGCAGAATCTGCTTCACGCTTCGGAATAACGAATAGCAGATATCCATTTCCAGGTCTTCCAGCGATCCATCCTTTGATTCATCCAGAACGGTAGAAGCCGCCACTCGCTCGTTCAGAAGTTCATGAATCAACATGGCCTCTCGCTTGGTTAGCCCCGGCAGGGAGAGGGTAATCATGGGTTTTCCGCCCGAATCGAGAGAGGCGCGTAAAACCAGATACTGCGAAGGATCCACCTTCCGAGGCTCCACGAGACGACCGATCAGAATCATCATCGTATCGAGTAATTCGCGTAAGATTCGTTCCGGTGTGCGCAAAGAAATTTCCAGATCGGGTATGTTGGCATCCAGATTGAGATAATCGGAAAACAAGTCGTCATCGGTAAAATGGTTTTTAAGCCAGGTTGTCAACCGGATTGAAGTGACTGGCCCCAGATCGCCTTTTTCGAGGGCGTGAATAATTTCCAACCGACGCAAACAAGCGCGAAAACGATCTTCCTGGCGAGAGGCATCAGCACGATATCCCACTGCCTCCTCCATAACGGATTGTTCCAGGCCGGAATCGCGTACCAGGTAATCCAGCAATAATTTCTCTGAGAAATAGGCGGAATTATGTTTCTTTGGATATCCGCCTTCCTCCCTTAATAACAGAAAATAGAGGCGTTCATTTCCTCCAACAAGAATCCTTGAGGCCCGGATATGGCAGGATACGGATTGCCCCAATGAAGGTTGTGGCCACACACACAAATCGTCAATAGCGTCCACGCTTCTTTGCCGTATCAAAGGAGAAAGGCAGCTGCGCAGGCGATCGTCCGCCAAGAAAGAATCCTCCAGTTTCGCAAAACGCAATAGACGCTCCGCCTGATCGTTGATGAAATGAATACGGTAATTTTCATCCAAGACCAGAATACCGCACCAGAGCATATCAAATAATTGAATGAGAGATTCGCGCATCTCTCGCCGCATCGCTTCCATTTCGCCCGACCGGTCGTTTAAGGCGCGCCGGTAATCCGAACATCCCCGTTCGATTTGGCGAAGGGTTTGATCGAGAACTTCGGCCTTCTTTTTTTCTTCCTCGGTATCATGAAGGATACGATTTACATGAACGCCGATTTCAGCAATTCCTTTGGAAAAAGATTGCGTATCGATTCGTTGGGTATAATCGCTGCGACAGATGAGACTGAGATTCTGAGCAAGACGACCGAATTCCCGGTCGTAAGTGCGTCGCAGCAAAATAAATCCCAGCAAAAAGGATACACAGAAACCCGTAACAGTCAGATAGGCGATTCCCAATTTTAAAAACCGGAAGTATTTCCAAGTGGCATCGGCTCGCCAGCGCATCTTCACCATTCCCCATGCCACTCCAGATTCAAGCGATAGGGGAATCCGATACTCCCAATCATCCTCGATTAGGGAAGGTTGCTGCTTGGGTAGAAATTGTTCCAATGGAAACGATGGAGAGGTTGTTTCTGAATCAACGGAAAGACCATCTTGGGTCATTTGAATACTAAATGGAATTTTCCCGAACTGATCGATCAAAACCAGTTCTTCAATAAAGGGATCTCCATCGAGAAGAAGGCGTAATAATTTTTCGGCTTCTTGTTGGGATGGTGCATCGCTCTGCTCCAACAAATACATACGCAATGGAGCCAATCCGGCGATTTGAGATGAAATGCGGATCGAATGGGAAGCCAGATCGTTGATCCTTTTAATTTTAACCAGCGTCAGCATTCCGAATCCGCATATAAAAATAATCACTGCGGATATCCATGCCCACACCAGTGCCACCTTGAACCGCAAACTACGTTTCTTACTTCGATTCATCGGTGAGATAACCGTCGTTCAATCAGTGATTTCCGATTCCAATTCCGAATCGCTCGATAGAATTAGCCAAAGATAATTAAAATTCAGGTTTTCGTGGATTCTTTCAAGGCTTATAAGGTATTCTGAGAAATAAACTCGCAGAATTTCCTTGATAGAATCTCAATGGATAAAATGGGTTGGGGGGATTGGATAAACGAAAATAAACGTGTTGATATACCAACACTTACAATTTGGGTCCCTCAACCCAAACACCATACTCGAGTTATTTCTTACCCAACATAATCCAAGTTATGATTAAAAGCAGAGTTACTATAGCACAATTTGCGATAAAAACAATTCATTTCTTTGATTGAGGATATATTTTTATATAAATCTCAAAAAAAAGAAGGGCAGGATTTATTTAGGTCCTGCCCTTCTTACTGCCTAGTAGATTCTAAGATTAGAATTCCAGATCTCGCGCGATATCCATTCCCAGGAATGGGCTGTTGGTGATCTCTGGCGCTCCACCGGCGGCATGAATACCACCAAAACCATCGAGTATATAGAAGCCATCCTTCCAGTCCACGGTACCATCGGCATTGCTATCGACCGGATTGAGGGCCAAATCGCGGGCGATATCGAACGAGAAGATAGTCAGGCCATATTGTTTGGCAGAGAGGAATCCTGCCACACTTGAATCGGTCGAGGGACCCGCGCCTAAGACACCCCCCTGATCACTCGGCATGGCGAACAATTCACCCTTACCGTTCATTGTGATGAAATCTTGAATTTTGCCATCTTTCACAATCAGCTGAAGATCGCGGAAAATGTCATGACCCAGCACGATCCCGTTGGTATTTTTCGGGCTGACATTTTCAGCGCCGATATCCTTGCCGAACGGCCAGAGAACGCCGAAGCCATCCATTATGACGTAACCTTTCACCACGCCATTATTATCCTTGACCAAAGACATATCGCGAGCGATATCCCAACCGAATCCCTGACTGCTTTGCGTTGGATCGATAAAGGGTTCTTCATCGAGAACACCATTACCTTCGCTGTCAGAAATTCCGGCAATACCTGTATCTTCCGTTTCCAATACTCCACCGATTCCAACCGAGATATCGAGGATGCCATTACCATTGGCATCTTCCGTATCGCGAACGCCGTTTTTATTCAAATCTAGGAACATAGTTCCATCGCCCAATGGTAAACGGGGAATGGATATATCGGGAGTTCCCAAATCACCAAAGAACGGAACATCGCCATAGGTAAGAATTAATCCGTTCCCCAGTAACACATACGCTTTGAAGGGATTCGCGCTGACGACCACGAGATCTCGGGCGAGATCGTTATTAATATAGACCAGTTTATCCCATCCGGGTTGTTCGCCAACACCGGCGACTTTACAAATATACCCATCGGAACACAGGATATAGATTGTATCGTCAATCTTGGACATGGAACGCCAATTATAACCAGAACCCGCCCACGATGTGCCAGCCGGTGAATGAATGGCACCCAGCTCATCCAATACCAAGAACTGAGTTCCCTGAACCGGATTGCTGATTTTCACTTTCACCAGATTGCTTTCGTTCCCTGCCGCATCTTTCGAGAATACGTATACGTATTCCTGAGCGATCGACAGATTCACAAGGGCAAAGCCGCCATTGTTATACGCTTTAACTGTCCCAATCAAACCAGTCTTATTCGGAGTTTCAAAGACAGCTACATTGGCAAACGCTTCTACGGTGCCTTCATCGGCGAAAATAGCCGATCCGCTGGCAGAGATTTTGGAAGCATCCGGATCCTGGATAGTCACATCGAGATAAACTGGAATCGGATTGGGGCTAAAGTTCCCCAGGTTATCCATGAGCGCCACGAATACGACCGAATTACCAACAACAGTCTGTGTAGTGGCATCCCAGTAATTCGATTTCAAATCGAGCGGCCCAGCCAGACCTGGATAAGGAATCGAAAACGGATTCTGCGGAGTAAAATTCAAAGGTTTATAATCCACGATATACGTTTTCGAAGAATGAATATCGATTACATTATCTCCATCGCCATCGGCCAGAACGAAGACATAAGGCAAAGAACCCGCAGGAAGATCGGCAAGTCCTGCTCCAGTTCCTGCCGGGAAGATTCGGCGAATATTCATCAGATCCGATTCTCCCGCGCCTTTTTCAAATAATACGATATCGGACGAAAGAGGTGCAAAAGTAATTTCGGGGCCAACTCGATCGAAACCATCGTTTTCGGTTACCAGCGTATAGCCGATATCCCGCAATGATCCATCATCGAGCATACTGAATGCTACAACGTAAAATTCGCTGATAAACTCACCCGTTCCTTCAGAAAATGGAGGGATATTCAAATCAAACG
Source organism: uncultured bacterium (assembly GCA_964520565.1). Classification (GTDB taxonomy): domain Bacteria; phylum Hinthialibacterota; class Hinthialibacteria; order Hinthialibacterales; family Hinthialibacteraceae; genus CAZFOX01. Next base: position 9,221 of record CAZFOX010000057.1, read on the forward strand.
TTCCATTACTATTGACTGGAATGAGTTCAGTTAATTGATCGACGAAAGGAATCAATGCATCCGGCGCATTGGTCATTCCCACAAAAGCGGCGGCAACCAAGCCCAACGCCGAGCCATCCAGCGGTGCACCTGCAGTCAAATCCACCAATCGGGCATGGACGGTATCCGCAAGGCCGGGCATCCGGTTATCCACTCCCAATATTTCCACAATGGCTCCTGTCTTTCCAAGAAGAACACCATTTTCATCAACCAATTCGAGTGGAACGTACTGGCTGCCATTTCCGGCAGGATCAATTGCCCGGAGATAAATATAACGGCCAACCGATGCAGGGACAGTCAATGTAAATTTCCCATCCGCACCCACACGAGCGGTGGTTTCAGGATTTTCTAGCTTTGAACCGCCCAGGAAGAACGCGCCCAATGGAAGCGTATCCGAGGCTACGGGATTCTGCGGTACGACGCCAGCATCGAAACCATAGGTCAGAATGCTGGAAAACGGTTCTGCCTGTCCCGTAACCCGGATAACCGGGTAAGCAGCCGCTGCGGCGAGATTGGAGGGAGGTTCTGCGAATTGGTCGCCAGGAACCGTTGTGGTAGAACGATTGCCCGCCAGATCAGTAATCGTGACGAAATATTCATACAGTGGCGGCATCTTGCTGATTGTATAAGAGCCGTCGGCAACCGCCACACCTTCATTGACGAATACTCGCGTATCGTTGCTACGCACACGGCCTTCCACCCAAATCACAGCACCCGCTTCGGTTCTTCCGGTCAGAATCATCGTTCCGTCCGGTTGCGGAGTAGCGATCGGCGATTCGGTAACCACCGGGGGTTGATCGTCGGTAATCACCTCACGCAAAGAAGAACTGACATTGCCAAAAGGATCGGAAACGTCTAGGTACACTCTGGATTTATAAGTAGGAGGAATCGTTAACTTAAAAGCGCCAGATCCATCGGCAAACGCGGAGGCATACCAATCCGAATTCCGGTCGTTGGCTGCATAGGCGGTAACTAGCGCATAGGGATCGGCCTTGCCTTGAATGATCGCGGAAGCGTTCGGTCCGACCGCATTGTTATTATTGTTCTGAATCGTGAGATCACCCACAATCCCTGCCGTGACATCATTGTTGATTCGAGCTAAAAAGTTATGTTTTTGCCCGTTGCCCAAGTCCTGCTGAACGCGCAGATAGAATATATCCGTCACTTGAGGAGCCAGGAACAAGCCGTTCTGAATGGCCTGTTGATTGGCCGCCTTGATCGCTTCGACATTCCCGGAATTTACATCGGGAATCGAGAAAGGCATAAAATATCCGTTCCCCACGAATTGACCGTCCAGGAAGGAAGAAGTGTCGATCAGATGAATGCGTTTGGTCGTATCGGGATTATTCACATCCACCGGTACACCGTAAACGCCAACCAGCGAAATGTTGGGGAAACTCTGAATGGGAGGATTGAGACCGGCGCCGGAAATGCCTTCGAGTTGATCGACCATACTCAAAGTAACCGCGTTACCGCTCTTTTTAACCACCAGACGCTGGGTCAAGAGAACTTTGCCTACCAGAGGCGGATCGGTTGGACTTTCCTCTACCACACTCAGCAGAATATGGGGCGGCATTCCTTTGTCGATCGTGGTCTTTTCGCCTTTCAGGACTTTATCGACTTCCGAGGCGTAATCGCTTAAGGCCTGACGGACACTGTCGCCCGCGATATTCAATGCGATTGTCCCTTCCACCGTGGCCCCACCCGCCGCCTTGGTAAAGGAAATATTCGCACTGGCCAGTTGGGTGCCCTTGGGAACGCGAATCGACGTTCCGGGTTTGATCGGAAAATGACCGACAAAGGAGGCATCCACGGTAACCGGGGTCATACCATCCGCAGAGACTGTGACTTTCCCGGCGCTCGATACGGCTCCGGAAAGACCGATGATGATGATATCATCGCCGTCCTTGACCAACAGAACGTCACCAAATTCCCCCGCTGGCCCCTGGATGGCGACCCGTGCGGCGGAATCGGATTGAGCGGAAACCGGTGTAGGCGCTATCGCAAGGAAAAGCATCAGCACAATTACCGTATTAACCGCAAAGAACAGCCCGTTTTTATGGTACATCATGCATCCTCCTCTATCGATGCCGTCTCGCTGGAACCAACTCAAGACGGATTCTCTGTTGGTCCTTACTGCTGAGGTTTTCTTTCCGGCAAGATGAAACTCACCGAATCACAGTCTAAAACTATTCTTAAACTATTCTTTCCATGCACTATATCACAACTCAGGAAAGATCGATTCCAATTGTTAGGAAACAAAAGGCTTTTCTTTACTAAAATAAAACCACCCCAATCCTATAGAAAGGGGCCGGCTCTACTCGTCTCCCTCCTCGGAGGGAGGAACCAATTCTGCGTCCGGCTCACCCGGTTGCACGTCGGCGATCAGAATATTGACTGATTTCACTGTGTGGCCGGTCATCTCCTCTATAATACTTTTCACTTCCCGTTGGATCGTACCTGTTACCTGGGGAATTGAATATCCTTCTTCCAGGATTACTGTCATATCCAAAGTAATGTCGTCTTCTCCCGTCGTGACCTTGACGCCTTTGGGTGCATCTCCCCGGCCCCAGACTTTCGAGAGGCTGTCCACCAGACCGTCGGCTGTCTCCAATCCCGCGACTCCTGCAATTTTACGCGTACAGGTTGCGGCGATTGCTTCAAACACTTCGTTCGAGACACCAATATCACCCAGCTCGCGCGGTGTAACCGCCTCGTTTCGATTATCGGCCATTATTCCGTCACAGACACGCGTTCTTTCATAAACTTGCCCGCTTTAAACTGGACAATGTTGCGCGCCGGCACATCCGCCGATTCCTTGGTTACGGGGTTACGCCCCACGCGCGCCGGTGTGCGTTTTACTTTGAAAACGCCAAAATTGCGAATCTCGATCCGTCCTTCTCGGGCCAATGTTTCAATAAATACATCGAAAACGCATTCCACAATTACTTTCGTGTGGTTTTTTTTCAATTTGGTCCGTTCCGAAACGATTTCGATAATCTCTTTTTTGGTCACGCGATTCTGACTCCCGAGTATCAGAATTCATTCAATATCAAGACGATATCTCTTTATCTTCTAATATTATTACCACGAAGGCAGGGAAACACTCAACCTGTCAATCGTGAAAATAACAAGATTTTTTTGGTTGCGGGGATGGGATTCGAACCCATGACCTCCGGGTTATGAGCCCGACGAGCTACCACTGCTCCACCCCGCGT
>CAZFOX010000058.1:0-4916 GCA_964520565.1 uncultured bacterium
CATGAAGCAGGGATTCTCACGGATGGGAAGCAGGGTTGCTGCATAATCGTGCTCGCTCGTCATGATGGTTGTCCCATGAGCGATCGATACGTTGTTTCCGATTTTCAATCCGCCGCAGGCATCGATATAACACATGGGGTGTATGGATACGTGGTCGCCAATCTCGGCCTCCTGCATATGGAACAGGTATGCACCGTCTCCTACCGCCACACACCGTCCGCATTTCTTGGCGATTCTCTGCAGCAGGCAGTAACGCAGGGCTATACCGATTTTGGTTGGAATAAAGCGTGTCAGAATCAAGAGGAATTGGGAGACAGAGATGGGGAGCAGCCGCAGGAAAAAGATCGAAATCCGAAGTCCCGGCTCGGCAAGTTGAAAAGCGGTTCGTCCTCTCATAATCGCACCCCGGTTACTGAATCTTTCTTTTCGAGTTGATGAATAGTAAAAAGATCGGTAAGAGATAGTTCTTGCCAATATAGAAAATCAAATTATCCGAGTCGGAAACCAGCAGAATGACTCCAAAGCAAGTCCAAAAGGGAGTGGTTAACCATCGCGCATCCTTGGGATCCAAGGCATATAAGCGGGCATGAATGTACGACACGACTATACTCAATATCAAAAAAGACAAAGGGACACCCAGCGCACCAAAATTGAGGATCGCCTCGCCTCCCAATCCATAGACTTGAAAAGCTTGGAGGCGGTTGGGGATATACGAATTCATCCCATGGATGGCTTCCGTTCCTTCCTTGATCTTGGTGGGAGGGCGATTGGGGACAATGAAGCGGGGGATCATCAACGACAACGCGCCGATATACGTCCGTCCCATGGCGATCTGATAATCGCTGGTATACAAACGATATAACAGATAGGCTTGTACGTCGCTACGGCTGAGATCGCCGAGCATCAGCATCTGCCACGTTCTTCCCGTCTGGTCTTCCAGGTTCTCCATCGTTCGGTTTTGCCGAAGCATCTGCATCATTTCCGAGCCTTTGGCTTTGTAAAATCCGTACAGGTACATAAAAATCAGCAAAAAAACGAACCCCACCGCGATATGTTTTTTTGTCAGGGGACGTACCCAATAATGAAGGATACCCACGGCCCAGACCAGTTTGTAGATCGTGTTACTGCGGCTTCCCCGCAATCCCCCAAAAAAAATACTCAGTAACAAGAAAACGAATACCACGAAAAACAGGGCCGGCATGGAACACGTCTGGCGTTTCGTGTTTTTATAAACGCAAAAACCCATCAAGGCCAATATGGGGAAACTTTCCGAAAGAATAAAGATCCAACCCATGTTCTGAAATTCCCCGGCCCGGGCCTCAAACGCCTGAATATAACCCAGGACACTTCCATAACTCATATAAACCTGTACCTGCAAGGCCAGGGTCACCAGTAAAAAAAAGGGGAGAACGGTGATGAATTGCGTTCCGTTCAAATTCCAGAAAGTGTTTCTCCAGCGGCTCTTGAATGCCGCAGAGAAGTAGTTCCGTGTATACCGGTATATCAGCAAACCCACTAGATTTAAATAGGCCATGTAACCGAACCAGTCCCGCCAGTCGGAAGGCAGATCGGTGACATTCTTGAGGTAATAATCGAGGTAGACGTGGAGTAAGGGAGAGAGAAAGAATAAGTGAAAACCGATAATCCCGGTGATTCCAATCGGATCGAAGATGTCGATTTTCCCCCGGAACCAATCGACCGCATCGACTCCAATAAAAGTGCCGCAAAGCAAAAGAGGAATAATAAACCAGTGAAAAATCGGACTTTCCAGTAATAGAAATATCGCGATCGCCAGCACGCTGAGAAGGAAAGATAGAGTGAAACTGTCCTTGTTCATGACTCACGAATGGGAACGCAATTCAGTTTTAAAGAACGATACAAATTTTCTAACCGTTTCACAGACGAAGCGATGTCGAAGGACTTTTTTTCGATTTCAACCAACGGATCGATCCTCAGTTCTTGAACCGTTCGATACAGTTCCAGGGCGGACTTCGCCCAATCCCCAGGGGATTCGCTCAAGGATTTTTCTTGGACGAGCTCGGGAATGATTTTCACTTCCTCGGGAATTCGATCGGAAATGAGGCAGGGTATTCCGCACGCTTGAGCCTCCAGGAGCACCAGTCCGAAACCTTCAAATCGAGAAGGAAATAGGAATACGTCAATGGCGCGAAGGATAGCAGGGATATCTTGTCGTTCTCCTGCCATCATTACGATATCCTCTAGGGCCTCCCTACGAATCTGGCACTCGATTTCTCCTCGGAGAGGACCATTTCCAATCAAAAGCAGTTTCAATTGGGGAATCGTTTCGCGAGCACATCGAGTGATTTGAATCAAGAATTCATGATTTTTTTGGGGTACCATTCTGCCGATGTGGCCAATAACAAATGCCTCTTCGGGAATTCCCAGCCCGTAACGAATTTGTTGCCGGTCGGCTTTCTGCCGAAAACGAGTCAGATCGATTCCATAATACAAAACCTTGGTACGATTGTCTTGATCCCAATTCGTTCCATATAAATCCGATGCAGATTGATAACTGATAGCCAGTTTTGACGATGCCAGAAAATGGATCGCTGTCCGCATCCACGTGATATACCATTTACGAAAAATGCCGGATGTCGACAATTCGTGAGAGGTGTCATTATGGCTGTGCGCAATACGCGCCCGCACACCGGAAAGATAGGCGATCAACAGAACGAATCCGCTGTAATAATGCACGTGGCTGTGAACGATGTCGTATGGCCCGTATTCCTTCAAGACCGCTCGAAAACGGAGGGCGTACTGAAGGGGATGGCGGGGGTTCCCGCCGGGAATAATCCGGCAGCCCATCGCGAGGAGCTCCTCGTCATAGGCGCATTGTTGCCGGGTATGGACGAGGAAATCGATCTGAAACCGTTCGCGATCGATATGCCGCAGGACGTTCATCAACCACGTTTCGATCCCACCGCGATTCATCCCTCCAATCACATGCAAAACGCGAATAGGTCTTTCCATAAGATCACCTAGGGCCGAAAACCGATTCCACAAACATTCGAGGTAAAAACCGTTTCCCGGCCCCGACCGCATATTCGAAAAAGAACGGTATGCAACCACTTTTCTACAAGCAGCCTGATTTGCCCCGTTCGTTGAGAGCTTCGAATGGGAATGATTCGGCAATCGGTGAACTGGGCGGCATGGAGGAGCTGAAGAAGCGATGCGCTGGTAAAACACCGCTGGTGGGTCATATCGAGATACCGGGAATAATGGCCGGTTAAATTGGCCGCATTGGGAACGCGGCAACAGAAAAAACCGCCTCTTTTTAGCGAGGCGTACGCCGTTTCTAGCCACTCGAGCAACCGATCTTCTGGGATGTGTTCGATGATATCGAAACAAAAAATCCCCTGAAACCGTTCCGGGGAATTTTCCAGGAAGGCGCACCCGTCGGAAAGGGTAATTTCCACTCCCGGTAGTTGGCTCTGGGCGATACGCACCTGACTGGCGCTCGCATCCACCCCCATCGCCCGGATACCCGGCTTTTTCGACAACCAGGACAGCAGAAAACCCGTCCCGCATCCGACATCCGCAATCAGGCTTCCTTCCGGTAAATTCTTCAACAATTCTCCATACATCAAGTCGCAAGCCGCATAATATCGATCCGGAATCCGGGCGGCATTGGTGGAGACGTTGACGGCCGCATAATGGGCGTCGTATTGCTCGATCAGTATTTCCTGCAACCGATTCACGTATTTTTCCTCCGGATCGTAGCGAAAATAAAAAGGGGAACCAGGCAATATCCGATTCCACTCAGGCCTTGAACCCAGGCCGCACCTACAATCCCCCAACGGGGGATTAATAGCCAGGATACAGAAATAATAAAGACAAGTAAGGCGAGATAGGGAATCAGAAAAGAGGAAAACTGGCGGGTTGCCGTGATTCCATATCCTAAAAAACTCCCCACAAAACTGGCCGCGCTTCCCAACATGATCCATTGAAGAACTTCCACGTGATTCGAGTAATCGGCCGAAAATAGAACCGTCAAGAAAAACCGCCCCATCAGGATCGCGGCGATCCATCCCAATAGTCCCAGAGCCAAACCCACCCCACATAATTGTACCAGGAGCCGTTTGTAGGCAAACCGTTGGTTCGAAGCATAGTAATAGGATAACCGAGGGATGCACGATTGTCCCAGCGCGTTCACGATCTGGTTCCCGGCCAGAAGCAAACTGGCCTGGGCGGCAAATATTCCCAGTAAATATTCGCCCGAGAATTTTTCTACAAAATACCGGGGAACATTGGCGTTCAGAGAGATTAACATCTGCGCCGCGCTTAACGGCAAAGCCAACCAGGCGATTTTTCCCAGAAGGATTGGACTCCCCATCGGGCGGATCGTCTTCCAGTGCATCCGTCCGCCTCCCCCCACCAGTAACACGCCATTCGGAATATCGTAGAAAACCAGTAACAGGGCATGCGATACAATCAGTCCCAACACTCCCCACCGGATATCGCCGGTATAAAAGAGGCCGGTTCCTATCATGAAGAGCGAGAGCGGCCCCTTGAAGATCATCGAACGGGCAATCAGGTCCATTCGTTCCTGTTGTTGCATGAGGCCAAAGAACAAGTCGCTGATCGATTCGAGCGCCTTCGCGAGTCCGATTCCGGCAACAATGGCCGCGGTGGAATAGGGATATCGGGAGAAAAATAGAATTACAATCAACAGGGCCAGAAAAAGAAGAGTGGAATATAGACGCAGGGATAAATAATTGCCAAAGGAAAATTCCTTCCGGGTATCCGTTGCCTGAACGTGCCGTAACGATAGATTGCATAGCATCACAAGGGGCGCGGTGATCGCCAGCCCCAGCGCAAATTGCCCCACCATCACAGGCGATCCCAGTTTAGCTAGTACGACCAGCATTCCCCATTGGCAGCCGCTGTAAACGAGG
>CAZFOX010000058.1:4926-12424 GCA_964520565.1 uncultured bacterium
ACGTCCAGGCAAAATTACGGCGCAGCGATAGTCTTCGATTCCCCGAATTCATCGATTTTCGATTTCTGGTTTCCCGAACTGATCTTTCCCTCTCTGAAAGTAGCGATTCGGTACGAATCGGGGTATACTGGCCGATAATCCAATGTTGCCGTTATGCCCGATGAACGAATCGCTTCAACAATTTCAAACCTTACTGGAAAAGTACTGGGAAGTCGAGCCGGTATTTCTCTTCGCCAAAGGCCGGCTTGGATTGTATGCCGTCTTGAAGGCCTGCGGCATCGGGGCAGGCGCTGAGGTATTGGTTCCCGGTTATACCTGTATTGTGGTTCCCAACGCTGTACTGGCTGCCGGGGCAAAACCGCTGTATGCCGATATCGATCCCAAAACCTACAATATGACTCTGGATAGCGTTCTCGCCGCTTGCACGCCAAACACCCGCGCTCTGGTGATTCAGCATACCTATGGAATTCCCTGCGACGCGGGGCCGATCCTCCATTGGGCGCATGAAAACGGCGTGTTGATTATTGAGGATTGCTGCCATGCCTTCGGGTCTCGTTACAAAGGCCAACCGTGTGGATCGTTCGGCGCGGCCGCTTTCTATTCCGGCCAGTGGAACAAGCCTTTCTCCACCGGCCTGGGAGGCATGCTGCGGGTGAACGATAAGAGTGTCGCTGCATCCGTGCGCCGGTTGGCCGAGAGTGAATTACAACACCCATCGGGATTTTACAACGCCCGGATGTCTCTTCAAATTGCGCTTTACAGTCTGCTGGTCAATCCCTGTACCACGCCGCTTCTCACCTCCTTGTACCGTCTCACCTCGTGGATGGGGCTCTCGGTAGGCAGTTCGGATACCTGCGAGTTGCAGGGCAATCTGCCCCCAAACTACTTTCTGGGGTTATCGCCCGCTCAGGCTCGAAAAGGGATTCGGGAAATGAACGCCCTCGAAGCGAATCTGGCGCACCGGAAACAATTATCATCTTTCTATCGGGACGAACTTCCCCGGTATGGTTTCGCTCCGGTCGCTCCCGATCCTGAATCGGAACCTGTCTTTCTCCGTTATCCCGTGCGTGTGGCGAACAAACAGGAAGTATTGTCCGCTGCCTTGAAAAAAGGCGCGGAAATCGGCTCCTGGTTCGAGTCGCCCCTGCATCCGGTCGAGACACTTCCCGCGCAATACGGTTACACGAGCGGATGCTGCCCCGAAGCGGAAAAAGCGGCGCGGGAAACCGTCAACCTGCCGACGCACCGGAAAATCACGAAGGCCGAAGCGGAGCGGCTTCTTATGTTTATGCAAACCTATGCACGTCCGGGGCAATGAACTTTCATCGATAAAACCGGTCGATATCCAGAGAAAACCATGAATGTTTCTCCCGCCATTGCACAAGAAAACCTGATCCTGTTGCAATCGCATCGAATCTCCGTTGCCAAGGGATTGCTCGCTTTTCTTCAAAACCAGCGGGAATCGGGCCAAAGCCCCCTATTTCAAACCGCTGCGACACCTTCTGGATACCCCACGCTCGTGAAGCGCGAAGGAGGGCGCATGCACTCCCTGCACGATCCCGTACAACCCACACGAGAATCCAGCGAACAGGCCAGGGAGATTCTATCGACTCATCCCGGTTTGACCGTCGTCTATTCCTGCGGATTGGGGTATTTGCCTTGCGCCCTGGCTTCCTTACTGGAAACGAAGCGGATCCTCATCGCCGAACCCGATTACGAACTCTTGTTTCTGGCCATGCAGGTCAGCGATTGGCGCGCCCTGCTCCCTTCTCCCAATCTATTGTTGCTGGCCGGGCCGGACGCCGTCGAGGAAACCGGATCGATTCTCGAACGGTACGGCTCCCTGCAGAATCGAGAAATCCGGATTGTGGCCGGACGCGAGCTTTTATCCGGTGAAGATTCCATTCTGGAGACCTGGCGAGCAAAAGCGCAAACCGGCCAGAACCGCTTCGCCGCCTGCCAGATGGGCGACACAACCACCGATTCATCCCGTTATGGCATTGCGGTTTCCGAAGTGCACCGCGATCTGTTGGATACTCTCTGCCGCGAAACGCAAGTGACCGGACGCGAAGCGGTTCCAATCTTTTACAGCCAAGTCCTGCGCCCGTTTGGAGGCGGTGGATTGCCGGTCTGGGAAACCGCCGGGCAGCCACTACCCGGTGCGGTTTTGGCACTCTCGCCGGGAGTGTTTACCTCAGCGGAATGGGAGGAAATGGGCACCTTGGGCGTTTGCCGCCTGCTCTGGTTCTTTGACGATCCGTTTCGTTTCGAACTGAGCGAATCGTCTCTGGCTCCCATCGACCGGCTGTTCTGTTTCGATCCGGTCCTGACCCAAAAATTGCAGGAACGATTTTCCCGATCGGTTACCTATCTGCCCGCCGCCACTTCGTTCCCCGGCGGCATATCGGGGATGCTCCCCCGTAGCCTTCCAGCGCCCAAGGACGTCGTTTTTGTCGGTTCCACCGGATTGCAGCGTTTTGAAGAACGCTTCGTCCGGTGGCTCGTTCAAAACCCGCCAGCCATGCGTCCCCTCCGCGATCTTGTCGCACAACGTTTGCGCGAAGGACGCCCGCTTTCGTACGATGAAATTCTGGCGCTGGATTTTCCGGTATCGGGCCTTTCCCCCGTGGCGCGGATTCAACTGGTGCAGGATATTGTTACTTTTTGGATTCGCTGTGAGTTTCTTTCGGCCCTGCCGGAAGAGCGTTCCGAAATCTATGGCGATCCCGGCTGGGGTATCGAGGAACTGACCGGGAAACTCAAGCGTCTTTTTGCGGGACGATCTCTGGATTTCACCCGCGAAGCCCCTTGGATCTATCGAAACGCAGCCATCAACATCAACATCTTTAACGTGCAATGCGTCGATTCGCCGATTCTGCGCCTCTTCGATATCCTGGCCTGCGGAGGATTCCTCCTTACGGAATACCGTCCGTTTCTGGATAACCTCTTCGGTATTGGAGAGGAACTGGAGGTATTTCGAACGCCTGCCGAACTACATGAAAAGATTCACTTCTACCTGGCGCATCCTGCCCGACGAACCGCTATGGCCCAAGCAGGCCGGGAGCGGGTACTGCATGAACACCGGTATCGAGACCGTTTTCCCCTTATTTGGAGATAATCGAAGACAGGTTTAATGCGCTTCGTTCCATGAAAGCGATTCCCATCCTTTGATTCTTAAACCGGATGTGTGATAGAGTAAACCTCATGAATATGGGGTGGAGCCGGAGAAAGAGAAGATTATGTACCCTCTTCAAGTTAAACCGGCCGATCGATTGTCATGCAATGGCGAAATTCATGAATGCGCTCACACTCGTTGCAAAATTCGCGGTGATAACCGCCATTCTGACCGCCGCTTCGGGATCCATGAAGGACGTGATTCTGGGAACGTTCGACAGCGTATCGATCAACGCCGCGCACGCGCAGATGGAACGCCTACATGGAAAACTGATGGAATACTATTCGCTGAAGGGTCGCTATCCGCAAAACCAGAATGAGTTGTGTGAATACATGCAAAAGGAATTCGACTCGCCGTTGGAGCGAATCCTTCTCGATCCCTGGAAAACGCCGTATTATTTTCTGACCGATGCTTATGAAATCCTCTGCTTTGGACCCGACAAACAACGGGAAACGCGTGACGATATAGGGCGTTCCTATCCGGAACAAGTCACCCAGGCGTGGAAACTCCAGCCGAAACGGTTTACGCCGTTGAATCTGTCGCCGCCCCATGCGCCCGGCCGGAGATAAGAGGATTCTGACAGGATCGACTTAGCGGAAACGAGAGCGTGTATGATTTCGCCCAGCCTTCTATCGTGCCATCCTAAACTGCGGCCGCACGCGTTTGCGCCCTCGGAAGACGACCCTCGCGAATTTATCCTGATCGACGGCGAGTCGGGCGCTGCGCTGGGACTCTCGCATACGGAAAAACGCCTGGCGGAATTACTCGACGGCCAGCGCAGCATGGCGGAAATCCTCGAAAAGGTCATTCACGACCGTCTCGCTCCGATTACCACGCTGCGCCGGTTTCTCTGGGATTTATCCCGCTATGGATTCCTGGAAACCAGTCCCTGGAATCTGGAAAAAGAACCGGAAGGGTGGGGCTATTGGGGGCAGCCGGATGCGAGCCTCGAACCGTTTTGGATATTCTCTTTACTGGGTTCCGCTGAGAAGTGGCTGGGACGTCTGCTGATCTCGCCGTTTTTTCATGTCGCTTCGTTCTCTCTCTTCTTCTTCAGCGTATGGAAGGGAAGAAATCTATTACTCGAAATGGATCCAGTGCCAATCCAGGATTCGATCGCTCTTGGGCTCCTCGTGATTCTGTTAACCCTGCTGGGAGGAATCCTGGTGGCCTTATGGTTCGGCGCGATGGTTCTTAGAGCCCTTCATCCTTCGCCGGTACGGTGTGTCGCGGATTACCGGTACGCCCTTCCGATTCTCCGGTTGGATGGACGCCGTCTTCGCGCCTTCCCCACCCGGCGCGCCTTGCATTACGCGGTTTCGCCCGCTGTGGGTTTACTCCTGATTTCCAGCCTGTTTCTGTTCTGCGCCACAGCCAGCGAAGGAGCGCGCCAGGATGGAATGCTGCACATCGCCACCACACTCTGGCTGACCATTTTCCTGTTGGTCATCCCATGGAATTCCACGCTGCTTTCCCGGGAAATACTCCTGCGTCTTCGCGGAGAATCGGTGATTCGGCTGATGGCGCAATCGATCCGGCGCTCGATTCATTTCCTCTTGCGCAGCCGCCTTTCAGGGGAACCGCATGAGACGCTGGCGCTGGTTTGGGGAATCTGGGCCGTGTTGGGCAGCCTAATCCCGATCCGCCTGGCGGCTTTGTTACTGCGCTGGCAGATGCCGCTTTTTATCAACCGCATTTTAATGGAAGAAAACTGGCTCGCGTTAATAACGCTTTTTGTTTTGATCAGCGTTCTTATCGCCGCGCTGGCCGCCAGCATTCTATCCTTATGCCTTTGGCTGGGACGTCTCTTTCTTCGAGAAATTCGCCTGGGTTTCTGGCCGGAGCGCGATTACGCCCTGGCCGGTCTCGGTCTGGCCGCCTGGATGGTATTCGCCGCCCAGTTTTTCTGGTCGCTTCCCGCCGGAACGGCTTTCTCTTCCCTGTTGCCCGTTGTATTTTGCGGTCTTGCCCTTTTCTGGACCGCCTTTCGCGCGATGCGTTCCGAAGGACTGGGCTGCGAACCGCGGATTCTCCTTTTCCCCCTGCTATCGGGTATCCTGTTGCTCGTTCAATCCTTCCACTTGTATCTCGGCCGATCGCCGTATGCGGATTTTGACGAGAACGCCTTTCAAAATCCATTCTATCTCTTGTTGCATGCTATTCTGTTTACGGGATGGATCGCTTATTGGTTCGCCTTATATGGCCGTTGGTTCTCGCCTGCGATTCCGTTTTTTCTGCATCGCCGCCGTGTACTTCTGGAAACATCGGTCGTCATTCTCCCGGCCGCAATGCTTCTTTATAAAATCCCGTTTCCTCCCGGTTTTTTCGGCGTCTTATGCGCGATAGTCTTTGCCGGAGCGCTGGTTGGCATGCTCGCGGGATCGATCGGTTGGGGGTGGGTGAGAAATTACTCGTCGGCGTTTTTTTGTGCCGGTTCGCTCCTCGTCTACGCGGGTCTGCTGCAACCCGATCGGGAAAGCATCCTTTTGCGCGGTCCGCTGGTTATATGCCTGGGAACCGCCCTTTCCCTGTGCGGATTCATACTCCGCGCCTCCGCCGCCTCCAAAACCGCTCTCGCTCTCAAAGCCCGGCCTTCTTCCGCCGCCCGGGAAACCTGGACTTTTTTCCGCCTCTGGGAGGAATTGATGGCGGGAGCCCGCGATCTCTACAATGCCGTCCCCGCGCTCCCACTACCCTACAATTCATCGGACGAACATACGCGCCTTTATTTAAACCGCCTTTGGAGAATAACCGGAACATACGGACTCTATGTCATCTTGCGGCGAACGGCGCTTTCGGTTCCCTGGAACGCCACCCGCGACCTGGTTAAATACCTGCCAGCGACGGTTCCAGCCCCCCGGTTAACCGACTGGTCGCCGGAGAAAATCGAACGGTGGCTTCGAAAAATTCCCACATTCGCCCATTTGGATAATCGGGAAATGCATGCCTTGGCCAACCGAACCCGTGTCGCCATGTTTCTTCCCGGCGAGCGATTTATCCATCAGGGGCAACGCGAAGGAAGCCTCTACGTTATTCTGCAGGGCAGCGTATCGGTCGAGATCGAGCGCCCGTTCGGCAACCGGATTTTGACGGTTCTCTCGGAAGAGGATTTTGTGGGAGAAATTGGTTTTCTTTGCGGGATCGAGCGAACCGCCACTGTACGCGCCATGGCGCCATTGCTGTTGTTATGCCTCCACCGGGAAGATATCGATGAAAGTACGCCCACTGTTCTGACCGCTCTCCGCGAGGCTGAGTCGGGTGGATCGTGGATCAAGGCGTTCTGCCAGGCGACGGTTTTCAGCGAATTCCCGCCTTCGCTCGGCGCACGGATCTGTCTCGAATCCCGCCACGTCCAGCTCGATCGGGGCGAATCGCTGTGGCTGGAAGCCGACGATCTGGCGGAAAATGTGGCGGTGTTTCTGCTGGGGAAAGGCAGTATGATAAAAGACGGTCAGCCGGAGCCACTGGCTGAAGGTACGCTGGTCGGCCTGGAGGCGAGCCTGGCCGGACAGCGCATGCAGGGAATGATCCGGGCGGAGGAACCTTCCCGCATTCTTCTTGTGGATCGCGCCTTGTTTCGGGAGGCGCTGGCCGAACTCCTCACGCCGGAATGCGTTTTACAGGAAAACCGTACCGATTCGGATCGAGAAACCACCCCGAATGAAAAGGAGTCATAGACCGCCGCATGTTGAACCGTTTCTATTGGATCGTGGAAAACGAAATAGCAGGCATGGCGATGCCGACCGCCGCACGCGCCTACCTGTATCTGGAAGATGCGGACCAGGCCGCCCGGGAAGAACTCGAATACGAAATCCGCCAGTTGCGGGAACATGGAATCGGGGCGGTGGTCACACTTACGGAAAATCCTCTGGCCAGCCACATATTAAAGGAGGCGGGATTCCAGTACCTTCATCTTCCGATCCCGGATATGACCGCACCTACACCCTCTCAGATCGACGAATTCATCCAGTTTGCCCGCGCGAATATCGAAGCAAAACGCCCGGTCGTCATTCATTGTCTGGGCGGTGCGGGGCGCACGGGAACCATGGCCGCATGCTATCTGGTCGGTAAGGGCTACTCTCCCGAAGAGGCCATCCGCACCATCCGGCGGCTTCGTCCCGGCTCCATTGAAACCCGCTGGCAGGAAGAAGCCATCGGCGAATACGCCGAAAACCGATATGACGAACCTTCTGAATTCTAAACGGTTTCTATCGCTGCTGTTTCTCTTCCTCGTGCATCCCGAAGGGACCGTTCTTGGGCAAACTCCCGGCCCGGACGCACCGTGGGGCATGGGGTCTCCCTTGCCTTATAACGTTCATTATG
>CAZFOX010000059.1:0-12380 GCA_964520565.1 uncultured bacterium
AGCAGCGAATCGATGCAGATTTCCAAAATGATCGAACGGGCGATGGTGGAGCGGTATGGCACGGAAAACCTGCAGGATCACTTTCGCGCATTCGACACGATTTGCAGCGCCACCCAGGAACGGCAGGACGCCATTCTGGAGCTGGGGAAGAAAAATCCCGATCTGATTATTGTGGTCGGGGGATATAACAGCAGCAATACCAATCACCTCAGTGAAATCGGTTCGCGCTTCGCTCCCGCCTATCATATCTGCGAGGCCGATTGCATTGTATCGATCGATGAAATCCGCCACAAACCGTTCGATCGAACGCATGAAATCGTGACGCACGGCTGGCTCCCCGCCGGGCCGGTGCGGGTGGGGATCACTTCCGGCGCCTCCACGCCCGACAAGGTAGTCGAAGAAACCATGATCAGAATCCTGGCCTGCCGCGGGCACAACCTCGAAGAAGCATTAGCCCAACTGCAATCCCCCGCCTTGAATTAGATTCCTTCAAGGCGATTCAGCGGATCGATCTCTAAGGATATTGTTCGAGCCTTGAAAGAACCTACAGACATCGGAAATACTGTAATCGTTGTTTCCCCTCTACCCATTCAAAGGTTCTCCAATCGAATCTCTCTCCTTCGACTCACTCGTATGAAATCTTTAAAATTGAATGAAGAAATGTGTGGAAATTTTAATTTTTGCATATTGACTTTTTGATTTGCATGCATAACATAGGTATGAAGTGCAAATCATGAAGGAGTATCTACTCAATGAAACACATCCTTTTTTTATTATTTATCGTTATGATCCCTTTTTACGCATTCGCTCAAGAGGACAATGGGTTATCCCGCGATGCGCTATTGGGGGATTGGGGCGGAATGCGCCCCTTTCTGGAAGAACGAGGCCTTACGTACGAACTGATCTATACCGCCGAACTGTTTCGCAATGTTTCGGGAGGGCAAAAAACCGGGGGTAAATACCGCGGCGACATCAGTTTGTATCTCGAACTGGATACCGAAACCGCGGGCTGGTGGGACGGTGGAACGTTCTTCATGCATCTGCAGGAAGAGCACGGCTATGGAATCACGAATGGCTATGTGGGCGACTTCCAAGTACTTTCCAACATCGACGCCGACGATTACAAACAGGTCTCCGAGTTCTGGTACCTGCACCGTTTTTGGGACGGCCGGCTCTGGATCAAACTCGGTAAGCAGGAGGCCAACGCCGATTTTGCCTTTGTCGATTTCGGTGGCGAGTTTCTGCATTCTTCGCCCGGATTCTCGCCTACCATCCCTCTCGTCACCTACCCCGATCAGGATTGGGGGGTGGTTGTGGGCGTCGAACCGGTGGAGTGGTTTTCCATGAACGTGGGCGTCTATCAGGGACGCCCCAATGGAGGCCGTTCGATCTCGCATACTCTGGATAATTTATACGGCCCCATGATCCTGGTGGAACCAGCGTTTCATTACCAACTTGCGGATCATCCCGGTCATTTCCGTGTGGGCGGCTGGTGGAACGGCGACCGGTTCGACGAATTCGATCGGAACAATCCGGCTCCCGGAACCTTCGGAGAGAGTTACGGTTGGTATTTGACCTGGGATCAGGAAATCTGGAGCGAAGAGGGGGAGAGCGAAGAGAACGAGCAGGGAATCGGCGTCTTTGCCCAGTACGGTTTTGCGCCCGAAGACCGCAGCGAGGCCAACCACTACATCGGCGGCGGCATGCAATGGATCGGCGCGATTCCCTCGCGGGATGAAGACATTCTCGGCCTGGGAGTGTTTCATGCGATCTTCAGTGAAGAAGCGGGGTTCGCGCAGGACAGCGAAACCGCCTGCGAACTGTTTTATAAAATCCACGCCACCGGCTGGATGAACCTCAAACCGGAATTGCAATACATTACCAATCCCGGCGGAACGAGCAACGACGACGCGTTCGCGCTCGGCCTTCGCTGCGAAATCGCGTTCTAGTAGTCTGACCGTTTAATCTTGCCGGGTAAAAAGCATACTATGGATCAACCGGCGAATCGGATCCTCATTAGATTGCTTCGCTTTGCTCGCAATGACATAGCGATACGTTCATGTCATTGCGAACGAAGTGAAGCAATCTAAAAGTCGGATCGTTGTTTTTTACTCGACACTTTTTGTTGGTCGCACTCCTAGAGCGGTTTGCGGGATAACGTTTGTCGAAATTACCAAGATATTGGATTAGAAATTGATTAGATGATCATCCTGAATTGTGGATTTTCCTCTCTTTTCTGACGATGGATGTTCTTCGCATAAATCCTGTATTTAGGGAGCCAATCGGCATCGCTTGGCTCCTTTTTTTATTGGATTTTTGTGGATTTTTTCGGATATCTACCTTGTCCGGATTCGGGGAGGGTAATTGGACATCGAGGGAAAACCTTGGTATACTGGTTCGTTCTTTTTGTAGATCGGTTTGAAGACGGAAAGATACAGAATGTGTGCGAAGGCGCAGTCCAAAAAAGCGAGGTTGGGGAATGACTAAGACCGAAAATCAAAAATATGTCATTGGCGTGGATATGGGTGGAACGAAAATCCTGGCCGCTGTGGTTTCCGAATCCGGCGAAGTGTTGGGACGGGCGAAAAAGAAAACCAAACCCGAACGTCCTACCGAAGAGATTCTTGGACGGATTACCGCCGTTTGCCGGGAAGCCGTGGAGGACGCCAAACTGACATTCGAGCGAATATCGGGAATCGGCATCGGTTCGCCCGGCCCTCTCGATCCGGTGAAGGGAATGGTGATCGAAACGCCGAACGTGAATCTGACCGGCGCGAAAATTACCGATTTCGTCAATCAGGAGCTCGGCGTTCCCGCATTTTTGGATAACGACGTCAACGTGGGCACGTTCGGCGAATTCGTTTATGGCGCGGGGAAGGGATGCCGCCATTTGGTCGGCCTTTTTTTGGGAACCGGCATCGGCGGCGGCGTGATTGTGGACGGGAAACTCCTGCATGGCCATAGTTATAATGCGGCTGAGCTCGGCCATATAAAGGTGCGCGCGTTCGGTGCGAAATGCGGGTGTGGCAACCAGGGATGCCTGGAGGCATACGCCAGCAAGACGGCCCTGATCAAGCGTTTTCAAAAAGCCGTGAAAAAAGGCAAGTCGACCGTACTCACCGAATTGATCGGTAACGATTGGAGCAAATTGACCAGTAAGGTTTTTCGGCAGGCATTCGATGCCAAAGATAAACTGGTGGTGGGTGAACTGGAACGGGCGGCGAAATTGACCGGCGTGGCGGTGGGCAGCCTGCTCAACGCGTTCAGTCCCGAAAAAGTGATAATCGGAGGCGGAATGATGGAAGCGCTCGAAAAGGAACTTTTGCCGATCATTCAGAAATACGCCCGAAAGAATTGCTTCCCCATTATCGCGGAAGGGGTGGATATCGTCCCGGCAGCCCTGGGCGACGACGCCGGAATCCTGGGCGCGGCCGCCATCGCCTGGAAACGCCTCAAAGGCGAAAAAGTGGCGGTTTAACGGATAGAGTACTAGCCAAAGATATTTGAAATTCAGGTATTTGCAAATTCTTTCAAGGCTCAAAAAGTATTCTGAGAGATAAACTCGCAGAATCGCCTTGAAAGAATCTATTAAGAATGATTGCTGCTCTAAGTCTTTTATCTCTACTTATGATTATTGCTTATTAGGATATTGAATTGGCGCGTCAGCGATATAAACAGATCGGAGGATAAGATAATCCATGACTGAAGAAATACTGGCATCGTCGGGCAACGTTTTTGCCGATCTGGGTTTTTCTGAGGAGGAAGCCGCCGTTCTTCAGATACGCGCCGATCTTTTGGCCGATTTACGAAAGTATATTCTAACCAGAAAACTATCACAGGCCAAAACAGCGCAAGTCCTCTGCATCAGTCCTTCTCGCGTTTCTGACCTGATGAAAGGAAAATGGGAAAGTTTCAGTCTTGAAATGCTTATTACCCTGGCTACTAAAGCGGGCTTGCGCGTTTCACTCAAAACAGCCGCTTGAGAATTTTCTGGAACGGCTTTTTGTTACGATTCACCCTGTGTGATAATCATCCGGTTTAAGTCATTCAACAAGAAATCCGCTTTACACTTCCGGATATTCAACGGATTTTGGTTCCGGCGCCGCTGCTGGCGCCGGTTCGTTTGTGGATTGAGAATCGCGGATGGTTACGTATCCGTGTTTCTCCAGAAAGTTGAACCAGGCGGGGATGCACTCGCGGTAGCGGGTGACTTCAAAGTGTAAAAGGCGTTGAATCTGCCCGATGCTGCGCTTTCCATCGATCAGCCACCAGGCAAGGATATAAGGCAGGTTGTTGCGCGGCGAGGTTTTCACCGGCGTCGACCATTCCGCGTAGGGAAGGGTATCCAGCGTGATGGTCCCCAGCGCCTCCCCAATGCGCACGGGAATCCGCTCGTCCTCGGTGGCCTCGGCGGCCACTTCCAGTTTGGTGATCGGAACGTTCAGTTCGTCCGCCCGGATTTTGGCATTCGCGCGGATCACGTTTTGCGCGGAGCGGCTGGCGTCTTCGAGCGCGGCGATCAACTCCGTCACGGTTTCCCAATCCAACTGCTGTTCCACATTATCACCCAGTTGCTTGAGCGAAAGCAGCGTCTCGCTTTCCATCTTCGCCCGCAGGGGGAAATGGCGGGCGGCTTCACCGATCAGTTCGTTCAAATCGCTCAGTCCGCGCGCCTCTTTCGACCGGTCTAAAAACACCTGCAGATCGTCGCGCAATCGCTCCTGGGAGAGGGAATAATTCCAGATCGCCAGGTCGGGGATATCGCCGTTGCCCACCGACGCCATCGTATAGGCCATCGCCAGCGGTGCGGCGGCCAGATCGATCAGGGCGCGTGAATCGACACTGTCGATCGAGTCGGCGCTGCTGTGGCGGCATTCCTCCGCGGTTCCGCCATAAAGCCAATGGGTTGGAACGCCGATCGATGGATCGTTGAAGACGACGTCGGCCGCCAGCGAAAACGGCGGCGTCTCGAGATGCCGTTGTGGACGCCATAACTGAAGGTACTGGCGAAACAGTTTCCAGGCCAGACCGTCGCTGTAATGACGCTGGCAGATAGGCGAATAGCGGTAACTCCATCGGCTCCAGGAAGCATCGGGATTGCCTGCCCCGGCTTCCAGATTCAGGGCGAATCGGCTTCGCTCCATAATTTCCTTATGATGGCGTGCGTAAGCGATGGAACCGTACACCTTCGGGACAAAAAGAAACCGGATCCCTCGCCAGGGACGGGGCATACTCCCGGCTTGGATCGACTCGGCGAGAGTGCGGGCCGATTCCAGTAACGCGGCGATGGTGGCGGCGTTGAAATGAGCGCCCTGCCCGTATAGCGGGGTGGAAAGAATCACTTCCTCCTCGCCGGGATCGCCGGGAATCAATCCGCTCACAACCGGCAGTATTCCTGCATAAAGCCGCGATTGAATCTTGACGCGGAGAGTGACCGCGCCTTCGCTGCACAGCTGGGCGATCTCCGATCCGGTTTGGGGAGAAACGGCCAGCAGAATGAAGGGCTTCTCGTTTTTCTGAGGCCCCCAGCCGCCGGGGATGTTGGAATTGCGAAAAATCCACTGCACCGAATCTTTCTGACTGGGGGCTGGCGTCCAGCCGCTCAGAATCCCCGCCGCCTCTTTTTGAATGGCCAGATCGCGGATAGCGTCGGCGCGGCCGGGAGTATAAACGAATAGACCTTTCACGGATTGTTTTTCCAACTCGCCCGGTTCGCCCGTGGCCAGGCATACCACTTGCGCTTCGATGCCTTCCGGCGAGGTGGGCGGCGACCACATTCCCACGCAGCAGGGGCAATCGCCGCGATTTGAAAGGATGCGATGCCGGGGAGCCGTCAGGGCGATCTCCGCCGATTCGCAGTCCCAGGCCAGAGGCATGACGGCGTCTCCGTACCGGGTTTCCCCATCGGCGGGCAGATCGAAACGGGCAACCTCCACCCCGTAATTTTTCAAGGTGGTTTCCACATAATCGGCGGTTTGCCGGAAACGGGCAAAATCGAAAAAGCGGTTGTTATCCCAAATAATCTGGGTATGTTCGAGCATCGTTTCGGCGGATATGGATCGAATTATAGGTTCAAATAGACCGATCACGTTTTATGACTCCGTACTTATATGAGAATGAGTATTTTTCTCTGTCTAATATATTGATCGCCGCACTCACTTTGATTAATTAGTATGTCAATGAGTATCACGGGAAGGTGGATGCGAAGATCGTGTTTTATCGCAATATATTACTGCAAAACGGGAATACTTAAACGCTGCCAGCAATCCAATGGAATAAAACGTCAGGGTTATCAGAAAAGCGCCGTGTACCATTCCTTCAGGGATCTGTTGGAAAAGAAGGGCAACATCGCTATAGGGACGCCAGAATCCACTTTGATAGTTATACAGAGTATTCACAATGGGCAGGATCATTCCAATGATTACCATATTGATCCAGATCCAATACGGAATTCGTTTGGCAAGCATACAAATGGAAAAAAAGAACGAGAAAGAGACGATGTCAAAGAAATAAGGCGCAGCCAGTGTAAACCAGGTTGTTTCTCCTAAAATCGAAACATGACCCCACAAGAATCCATATTTTCCGCTATAGGAAGGAATATAAGTGAATTGCTGGATGGTTGCGCCTTCCCATTTAGCCACGAGCGCATGGCTACCCTCATGCCGAACGATGGCAATCCATAAATAGACAGGAATGGTGAAAAGCCAAAAGAGACGCTTTTTAAACAACAGGCTCATTATTCTCTCGTTGTGGATTCAATGGTCGATCGTTCGTTTGAATTTATATTGCTATTATTTCTGTAATACTCCCCTATCTCTTTGGTAGGGTTGTCTCTGGCAGAATCCACTACGGCGCGGATGGCGCGTACCACTATCTCCGGTTCGTCGAATTGAATGTAATGGTAACTTTTCTCGGCAATGATGTGCATGCTGTTGGAAGAAAGACCGGTCAATCGGCTTTGCAATTCCTGCTGTGCATGGGCAATTTGATCTTCGATGGAACGGGACGGCTCGTTTTGATGGTCGGCCAGTAAGCGTCCTTGCGAGAGAACCACTAGCGGCCAATGAGGTTTCGGTTCCTGGGGCGGGAGAGACCGCACTTCCTCCATGATGGCAGGAATGGCGTTCCATTCCTGGATAACGGTTGAATAAGCCGATGTGCGAAGGCCGTTGGCATCCGAAACCGGTTCGATTTCCTCGGGCAAATCGGCAATGGTCGCAGGAATATCCAGTATGCGTAGAATACCCAGCGGAGCGGCGATGCGCACGGCGGGAATCATCCAGGATATTATTTTCTCTACTCGTTTCTGCTCTTCCATCAGGCACGCATAAGTGGAAATATCGTCCGGCGTTGAATCGACCAGAACCATACCTGCCACCTCGCCGGGATAGGCGGCGGCGTAGTAGCGGATAAACAATCCTCCCAGCGAATGTCCAACCAGAATAACCGGAGATTGAATACCGGCATCCTTGAGAAGGGAGTGAAGGTTCTCGGCAATTACCCTGGCTGTATGCGGCGGGTCGATGGGATCGCTCCATCCATACCCGGGACGGTCGTATGCCAGGGTTTTCGTCCACTGCGCCACTTCCGGCTGAACGGCAACCCAATCCAGCGAATAGCCGAACAGCCCCGATTCAAACACTACCGGCGGCGATCCTTCTCCCAAAACCCGGTAATGAAGAACGCGTCCTTCCCGCTTGAGCGTGGTTCCGGGTGGCGGATATTTCTGGGTGTTGCTGCGCGTGGCGATCGTTTGATAGAGCGCTCCGGCCAGAAGGATAAGAAAGAGCGCGCAGAATAAAGACAGAAAGATATGGTGCGTCCACCCCCAAAGAAAACGGATCGTTCTTCGCAGGAATGCCGGTTTGTTCTGAGTCTCCACATTCTTTTCCGCCATGAGTCTATCCAGCGAGTGAATCGTCTATAACTTATTATTGATTGGCCTGCGAGGATTGTCGTTCCGCCAATAACCGGTCGTTAAACGCCTGTAACGCTTTCTTCGGATCGTCTTGTTTCATAATGGCCTGGCGCGTTCGTTTCTCTTCCTCTCTGCGAAGCGCTTCCAGTAATTCTTCCCGCATTTTTTCCAGGTCCTTTTCGGAGTTGGGAAGCGGCACCGATTCGGTCACGGCAATAAAAAAGGCCATCTCCTGGGGATCGTCGAAGAGTCCGGCCAGTGTCGCGGCCTGATTTCCCGCCCGGCCGGTTTCTTTTTCTTCGATCAGGCGTTCCAGTACCGTATCGTGCAGCGTATTTTCCCGGATCGCGGCCAATTTCTGGGCGATTTCCTGTATGTGTTCCCGGCTCAATAAAGTGGCCGCCAGCCGGGTCGATACTCCGGCGGGAATTAAGAGTCCCCGGTGAAATGCCATGAGTCGGATCAATGGTTCCTTGATGGCGGCGAAGGCGTCCTTCGCGGGCAAGGAAGAAGACTGTTCGGTTTTCTCCGGCGTGGAAGCATACGAATTAAATTTCCCCGATTTCAGTTTTTTCAGAATGGTGGATTCCACCACGGATATTTCCTGGTTGTCCATTTGTTTCGCCAGTTGAATGATACTGTCCTTGACGATCAGGGGATCGTTCATACGCGCAAAGAGGGGAATGGTTGCTTCCACGATCGCCATCTTTCCCCGGGTGGTTTTTATGTCGTGGTTTTTCGCAACCTGCTGGACGTAGAAGTCGAATCCATTCTCAGCATTGTCCAGACGGGTCTGCAGGGCTTCCGGGCCGTGTTTCTTGATGTAGTCGTCGTACGGTGTATCCGGATTCAAAAAATAATTCCACACCGCGCATGGCCGCCCGAATCCCCGCCGAATCCCCGTCGTACAGCAATATGAAATCTTGCGTATACCGGCGGAGAATCTGGATGTGGTCGGCGGTCAGCGCCGTCCCCAGCGAGGCCACCGCCTGCTGGAATCCCCGCACGTGCAGAGAAATGGCGTCCATGTATCCTTCGACAAGAACCGCTCCCCGTTCCTTGAGAACTTCTTTGGCCCGGTCGAGCAGATAGAGCACCTTCGATTTGTTGAAGAGTGGCGTGTCGTTGCTGTTCAAGTATTTCGCTCGGTCGTTGGGATCCATGCTGCGTCCGCCGAACGCGATGACGCGCCCCAATGTGTTACGAATGGGAAACATAATTCGATTGCGGAACCGGTCGTAATAGCCGCCATTCTCCCGGCGGGGAATGATCAACCCCAACTCCTCCAACACCTTTTCGGGAATCTTGCGCTGCCGCATGGTCGAAAAGAGGCTATCCCAATTTTCCGGCGCAAATCCCAATCCGAATTGGCGAATGGCTTGTGGGTTCAACTGGCGCGATTGGAGGTATTTCAATGCCTCGGCGTGCGTGGAAAGGCATTTCGCATAAAACTGAGCGGCCTGTTCCATCACCTGATACCGGTCGATCTCCGAGTGAGAGCGCGGCTGGCCGGAAGGGGTTTCGATCGGGATGCCCAACTTCTCCGCCATATAGCGGCGGGCTTCGGCATAGGTCAGGTTTTCCACCCCCATGATGAAATCGATGACGTTGCCGCCTTTCCCGCACCCGAAACAATGGAAGAATCCCCGTTCCGGATTGACGGAAAACGAGGGCGTTTTCTCTTTGTGAAACGGGCAGAGTCCGAAATACCGACCGCCGCGGTTTTGCAGACGGACGTATTGCGAAACGATCTCTCCGATGTCCGCTTTTTCCAGTATCTGTTCTTTGATCCGGTCGGTGTCAGCCATCCCTCAACCTCCAGATTCCTCCACTATAGCAAGTTTTTTCTCCCACGCCGAGAAGGTCGATATCGAAATTGGACTCCTCCGATCCGTCTCCCTTTTGGTTCGGAGAGAGTAAAATATGAGCCAAAGATATTTGAAATTCAGGTTTTGGTAAATTCTTTCAAAACCCCAAAGGTGATCAGAGAGACCAAGTCGTAGAATCGCCTTGAAAGGATCTATCATCTATTCCAGCAAGGGGGATTACGAGTGATTGCATCATTTAAGCAGCGCTTTTTAACTTCTCTTTGGGCCGGAGTGTTTTCCATTCTTCTTCTCTGCCCAATAACGGTATTTTCCCAGGAATCCATTCTGACCGGTTCCGATGGAGAGGACATTGCCGGGCCTGTCAAATCCGTCCGGTTTGAAGAGTCCTGGTATGAAACGCGGGATGGAAAACGCGAACTGGGAGAACGCTACCTGACGCAAATCTGTCATTATTATCCCAATGGCGATATCCGGGAGTGGCTGTTTTTCGCCGGGGAAGACCATCCAACCGGGCGTTGGATTCGAGAACGGGACGATAGTGGGAAACTGGTTTGGGAAACGAAATACAAAGACGGCGGAAGAATCATCGCTCGCGCCGAATACCGTTACGATGCCAGCGGAAAATGCCGGGAAACTTTGCTATATCATCACGACGGTATCCTGGATAAACGAATCGAGCATCATGGGAACGAGAAGGGCCAAGTGGTAGAAAACCATGTGTTTATCGGGGATGAATTAAAAACCAAAACCGTCTTTACCTATGATGAGAAAGGAAACAGGGATTCGTATACCGATTATGGACAGGATGGAACCGCGCAGGTCAAGGAAATCTATATCTACAATGAGAAATCTCAGTTAACTCAATCCCTGCTGATGAACAGGAATAATGAATTAATGGCGACCATGACTTACCTGCTGGACGACCAGGGACGCCGTTCCGAAATTATGGCACACGGCAGGGATAACCGGCTCGAAATGCGCCGGATTTATCACTACGATAACCGGGGCAACCTTTCCGAACTGATTTCGTATGGGCGGAACGGATTATTTCTCAATCGACAACTGTTCCACTACGAATACGACGAGCGCGGCAATTGGATCGAGAAGAATGAATTCACCGCCCGGCTGGATAGCAATTATCAGAATCCCGAGCGTACGGTCTACCGAATCATTACCTACGAAGAACCGCCCGCCCCATAAACCGTCGCAAGGATTGAAAAGAGGAGATTCAACGTTGCCGTTTTAAGAAACGAGATACAATAAAAAAGTAACTGGTTAGCCTATAGAAGAGAAATCCAAGTTTTTAGCCCTGACAGGGCGAAAGAAAGTTATCAGTCATCTGCATGGGCTACATGGCTATAAATAAAAAAAGTCTTATCAAATATGCCAGGCGCATAGAGAGGCGCCGTATCTCGTACGACGACACAGGAGAGGCCAATGGAACGAACGGGAGTGATTACATTCAAGGGAAACCCGATGACCTTGATCGGGCCGGACGTGAAAGTCGGGGACGCCGCCCCGGATTTCACGGTGGTGGATAACGGTTTGCAACCGGTGAAATTATCCGATTTCAGGGGGCAAGTGGTGATTATCTCGGCGGTGCCTTCTTTGGATACCCCGGTTTGCGAATTGCAGACCAAGACCTTCAACGAAAAGGCCGCCCAACTCAAGGCGAAAGTGCTGACCGTCAGCCTCGATCTGCCTTTCGCGCAAAAGCGTTTTTGCAGCTCGTTCAAAATCGACGGCGTTCTGTGCCTGTCCGATTATAAGGATCGCTCGTTCGCCAACGCTTTCGGGCTCTTGATCAAGGAACTGGCCTTGATTACCCGGGCGGTGTTTGTCATCGATCCCCAGGGTGTGATCGCCTACAAGGAAATCGTCAAGGAAGTCACCGAACATCCCGATTACGAACGGGTTATCGAGGCGGCTAAAAAAGCTGGCGCGTAACCGGTCTGGAATCCGAATGGAAAGAATGAAAAAGGGCGCGTCTTCGTGCCCTTTTTTGCATTGATGGCTGCTGTCGATTGGGGAATCGAATCCCGCCACTTATAATATTCGTTTGTTCTTTTAAGAATCCCCTTTTCCGTTTCCGCTCGACCGAAAGACAGGAGATACATCATGGATATGTCTTTTCTGCTCGCCGCCAAGTTTCATGGAATCCCTCTTCTTCCCATCTTTATTTATTTTGCCCGCATTCTGGATGTCAGCATTGGAACGTTGCGCATTATCTTTGTCACACGGGGTTTGCGCTCCCTCGCTCCGGTTTTGGGATTTTTTGAAGTCATCATCTGGCTGCTGGCCGTCAGCCAGGTCGTACGCAATCTCTCCTCTCCCATGCTGATCGTGGCGTATGGCGCCGGGTACGCCACGGGGAACTATGTGGGGATGCTTATCGAAAGCCGGCTGCGGCTGGGATTGGTCTTATTGCGCATCATTACCCGCAAGGACGCCAGCAAAATCGTCAACTTTCTCCGCCTGGAACAGCATCAGGTCACCAAAGTCGAAGCGGAAGGCCCGCATGGAAAAGTCCATGTCATCTTCGTGGTTCTGAAACGAAAAATGCTGTCCGGGATTATTCAAACCCTGAAAATGTATCATCCCCATGCTTACTTCAGCATCGAAGACGTCCGTGA
>CAZFOX010000060.1:0-8685 GCA_964520565.1 uncultured bacterium
CGAAGCTGTGGCTGTCCCCGACTGGAGTTTGTATTAATTGCGTATTCTGTAATAATTGAGGAAAGGCGGCGGGTCTTTCTTCCCGCCGCCTTTGTTTTATCCCGATGAGTGCTATCCCTCCTCGCCACCGGCCCACCGGGAGGGTCGCCCTTCTGCTTAACGAAATGACATTGCCCTGAATCCCTTCCCAATTGGACAAACATTTTTTTAACACAAATATCGTGGTTTTATAACATGATTTTATTTTTTTTGTCTGTCCCTCTATAAAGTGTGCTTTTTTTTTATTATAAATAAGGTTGCTAAAGAATCGGTTGCACGGTTGATCCTGCGGCCGGTCAAAATAAAAAAGTGGGAGGTAGTCGTATGAGAGGAAAGATTGGGTTCTTTGTTGTAGTAGCAATGGCGTTACTAATGGTCGGCGGTCCGGCATTCGCACAAGTCGGCATCTTTGACAAATCGACGGACTGGTATTCACCCGAAAGTCCTCGAGGCACCGTAAAAGTAGCCGGTAACGCAACCTTTGAGGGCGGTCTGTATACCCTGCAGGGGAATGGAGATGACATTTGGAATAACGACGACGAGGGTTTTTTCCTTTACACGGAAAAAGCGGGCGACTGGCGCTTGTCCGCGCGCGTGCGATGGAACGATCCCGGCACCAACGATTGGTCGAAAATCGGCGTGATGATCCGCGAAAAAGCGACACTCCCCGGTTCGCGTCATTATTGGTCCGATCTTCGCGGCGCCGCCTACGGCGACCGGGTCGACACCCAATGGCGAACGACGGAAAACAGCAGTTCGGGAAACGTACAGATTTTTGAAGATCCTCCTACCAATTCAGTGGCACTGCAGGCTGACGCGGATGGATATGTCTGGCTGCGCGTTACCCGGATTTCTTCCATCGGCATGTTATTCTCCGAATGGTCTCGCGATGGCAAGACCTGGAACCTGTCGCATAGCACGACGGTAACCGGCTGGGCGGATAGCGTGGCATATGGTCTGGCGATCACAAACCACGTCGACGACGATTATCTGGTCGAAGCCACCGCCGATAATGTCGTTCTCGAACCGGCTCCCTCTGTGACCAGCATTACGCGTTCTCTTAGCTCGCGTACCTTCAAGGCCGGCCAGGCGCTGAATGCCACCCTCAAGATTTTCTATACGGGAAGCACGGCGACTAATCTCACCGTCACGGAAACCATTCCCCCGGGATTTACGGTCAGCGATATCAGCAACAACGGCGCCTTCGCCGACGGTAAAATCACGTGGAATATAACCGCACAGCCTGGTTCTACTAATCTCACCTATAAAGTAACCGCCTCCTCCACCTACGATCCCAAAACCCTGGGTTATGGGGCTTCGTTTGTAGGGTCCGGCGGTTCGTTCGACATCGAAGGGCTTTCCACCGTGTATTACTTCAACGTAACCGTCGGGGATAAACTATTCTCCTTCGATTTCGAAAATGCCTCGCAATACGATAGTTGGGAACAACTGGCGGGATACTGGGACATCATTGACGGCAAGTATTACGAAATCGAAGACGCCGACGGCCCGTTGGTTACCCTCACCGGCGATCCCGGCTTGACGGATGTATCGATCACCGTCGACGCCATGGGCCTGGTGGGAGACGCCGACTGGGGAATCGTTTTCCGCGCCACCGATATTTCGAACTTCTACTCCTGGCAGTTCGTGAACGGCGCTCTGGAATTGTTAAGCTATGTAGGCGGCACTCGCACCACTCTCTATACCGAACCCTACGCGGAAGCTCTTAACGTTTGGCAGAAATTCCAGGTCATCGCGCAGGGCAATGTCTTCTATCTCCTGTTCGATGGAGAGATTCATGCAGTATACGAAGACGACGCTCTGGCCGCCGGACAGATTGGATTCTTCGGCTGGATCAATAGTGGAACGGCGATCGCCGAAAACAGCGGGGGGATTGCCTACGATAACCTGGTTGTCTCTGCCCTGGCCACCGGCACCGACATTAGCCTCTGGTCGTTGTATTGATCGTTCGTTTCCGATTATTCTGTATTGAAATATTGAATGGAGTGAATGTTGCAGAAAGGGCGGATGAATCGATCCGCCCTTTTTTTATATCCGCTTGTCCTGCGCCGACTCGCGGGGTTGAAAAGATCGGCCGACCTGGGCATCGAAACGCGCGGGATGATGTAATGTGCCTAATAGTTCCCGCGTGAATTGGTAGGCGCGGGCCTCCAGCGTATCCAATTGGCTCAGGCACCGGTGATACCATTTCCGTTCGACTTCATAGAGTCCGTGCATTTCCAGATGGAAATACAACCGGTAGGCGATATGCAGAAAATACCAGGGGCCGTAATACCCGACCGTCCGCTGGCACATCAGATTAAGCCAGTCTTCCAAAGGCCGGTAACGGTATATCGTGATAACCGGAGGATCGTAATCGTACTGGGAAAAAATCAGGGGACGGCTGGGATATTTGTCCAACTCCTGGATATCCAACCGAACGCCGATTTCCCGAATCCACGCCAGGATACTTTCGGGAGTCTGCAAGTCGCGATCGAGAGGTAACTCCATAACCGTCATCCCTGCGATCGATCCGGGAGTGTTTCTTCGGGGATTTCCTGCTGAACGTGGCTGATCTCCTTGAACGATATACCCATGATCAGCAACGAAATGAATCCCGCTGCAATAACCGGCGGGCATTGCGTAAGCCACATAATCCAGGCGGCTGCCGTGGCCGTGGTGGAATCGATAAAGAAAGTTTTGACAAGAATCAGCCAGACCGCCAGATGATAGACACCCAGATACCCGGGCGCCTGGGGAAACATGACCGCGAAACATAGCCCCGCCATAATGAACAGCGATCCCACCATCGAAACGTTATACACCCCCAGCGCCCAAAGGACGATCAGTTCGCTGAACGCGATGGAGAACCATAAAACCAGCGTCCACAGAACGCAAGTAATAAACGCGCCGGGTTGCCGGAACGTGACCGCTCCTTTTTCGAACGACTCGATGGCTTTCAACAGTCTTTCCGCTACTTGGGCGGGCAACGGACGAAACGCAATCCGGGCTATTTTCAGGCTCCACTGCGGGGCATAGCTCATCACGGCGATGGCACCGAAAAGTCCGGCGAAGACCAACACGCCCAACTCGGCCAGTTCCTTGATAAACTCGCGAGGATCCTGATTCATCATCTCGTCCGAAACGCCGTGATCCGCAGGAGTAGAAAGAACCGGCGCCTGCGCGGCGGAATTCGGCGGCGATACCGGAAACGGAAAAACCGCAAATACAATCGCCAGGCATAACAATAATCCCAAAAGGTCGTAAACCCGCTCCACCACCACGGTCGCCAGGGCGGTAGAGAAGGCGTGGGGAGTATACCGCCATACGAGGAAAGGCCGGATCAGCTCGCCCATGCGGGCGGGAAAGATTCCATTACCCATGAAACCGATATTGGCGATGAGAAACAGGCGCAGAACCGGAACGCGCGGTTCTCCCAAAAGAATCCGCCAGCGGAAAGCGCGGATCAGAATGGAATTGACCGACAACACAATCGCCAGCAACACCCAACCGAAACGGGCGGATTTCATGGCCGCCCACACCTTCGGCCAGTCTTGATCTTTGGCAAAGAGGTACAAACAGACGAATCCGAAGATGAAAGCAATGGCGATCTGAACTTTTCTCGATTTCATGAAAAACCTTCGTGTTTTTAGTAGTCTGACCGTTTAACATGGTCCGGATAAGGTTATCGAATAAAATAGCATATTATGAATCAACCGATGAATCGTCTCGCCCGGAGATTGCTTTGCTGCGCTCGCAATGACATTGTGGTACGTTTGAGTCATTGCGAACGAATAAAGCAATCTGAAACGCGAATCGGAATGGTACTCTAAGAACCTCTCAAAATCATGCGCGTTGTTGCCGCCAAGCTTCCACTGCCTTTTCGTAAACGAATGCGATAGGAACGTGCGTCTCCCGATGGATCCGGTGGCAATCCTCGTATTCCGGCGTAAAACGTTCCTCGACACCATGCCCCCAGCAGACCTTGCCGCGAACGAAACCCCAGGGAGTGTTCACATCGCAGGGTTTCCGTTGCAGAATGCGGCGCTCGCAATCGTGCATACGGACGCCGAGGGTGCTGCTGTTTTGAAGGATGGTCTGGGCGATTGTCTCACGCAACGCGGGTGAAACCAGGACGCTCAACAATGTCGCCGGACGGTTTTTCTTCATGGCGATGGGCGAAAGCGTCACATCCAGCGCTCCCGCCTCGAATAGGCGTTCCATCAAGGGTTCGAAAAATTCGGGATTCATATCGTCGATATTGGCTTCGACGACGGCGATCGTCTCGCCGGACGCCGTCTCCGTTTCTCCCAGAAACACGCGTAGCATGCCGGGAATGTCCTCGGGATCCTGCGTTCCCGCCCCGTAACCGGTTTTTTCCAGTTTCATGGCGGGTAGTTTCGTCGATCTCCCAGCGAGCACGTGCAACAGAGCCGCCCCGGTGGGAGTGACCATCTCCATTCGGCGGCCGGTACTATACAGATCGAATCCCTGTAACAATTCGGCGGTTGCGGGAACCGGCAGGGGAAGCGTGCCGTGACGGGTTTTTACGAATCCTTCGCCTACATGAACTTTGGAACAGACGCATTTTTGAACGCCCAGCCGGTGCAATCCCCACAACGTTCCACTGATATCGACGATGGCGTCGAAACTGCCGACTTCGTGAAAGTGAATCTGGTCGAATGGCTTGTTGTGAATGCGGCCCTCCGCTTTGGCTAGCACGGTAAAAACGGATTCGATCCGCTCCCGCACCGGATCGGGCCAGACAACGCGATCTACAATCGCCAGCACGTCGGATAACGTGCGGTGAACGTGATGCTCTTCTTTCACATGCACGTGCGCTTTCACACCGGAAAGCGGCCCGCGCATCACCCGTTCCCAGGTCAGGTCGAAACCGGGGATGTTCGTGGCGGCGAGTGTATCGCGCAGCTCCTCGCCGGGGCAGCCGAGGTCGAGTAGTGCACCCAAACACATATCGCCGCTGATTCCGGCAAAGACGTCAAAATACAGTGTTTTCATAAAGATGCCATCCCAGGAATTTCGGTTGTTTTCCGCCGAGTGATGGTAATTTCCTCCCCCCTCGCCGTCCAGTGTGGGAGAGGAACTAATTCAACCGCGTGCGGGCAAGTCCAATTCCCTCGCCCATCGGGAGAACATATCATTCCCTCGCTCCCCGGGAGAGGGCCAGGGTGAGGGCAGCTTTCCAGCCGTCTCACTGGATCAGGTGAACATCGTCTTTCTGCCCACCCAAGCCCCCCGATTATCAAATTGCTTTAGCCGGTATGATCCGGCCACGGCAATTGACGCACACAATTTCGTCTCTCCGTTCGGTTGAACGCCTGCCCGGCCCGCGACAATACGGATCGAATCGCCCGTTAATCCCGCATGGAACTCTGGCCGACGAAATAATCGTCCTTGTTCTTGAACAGAACGTTGAATGTGGTCAAAGAACCATAAATCCGTGTGATGTACTGTTGCAGGTTGATCTTGTCTTCATCGCTCAACGTTTTATGCGCGTTGATCACCTGCTCCATCAAACGCAGGCGGTCGCGCAGCATTACGATCTTATGGAAAAAATTCTCAATCGGGATTTCCTTGGGAGTGGCGTCGGGATCGCGGGGCTGCAAATAAAGCCTTCCGCCGATCCACCGGTCGCCGAGGGGAGTATGCCCCACCGGCAAATCTTCCTGAATCAACTCTCGTAAAATCGATTTCAATTCATCGCGAGTCCAGTCCATCGTTTATTTCTCCCGGATCGACCATTATGAACTCAGTTCCCGGCCTTGCGAGACCGGTTTGGAATGATACAGTGGTAAGAAAACCGTTTCCGCGAGTACGGCTTTCTTATTATGGACGGATCGGAATTCCGGTCAATAGAATGGGTTTCTTTCCGGCCGCATTCGAATAAAACGACAGCGGAAAAACGCGCCAGGCTTTTCGTATCCCTTTGCCGGGCGCTGCTAGAGCGGTTAGGAGATCGGGATTCTCATGGTAAAAAAGCACGAGATCAAGATCGGGATCGTCGGCGTGGGCTCGATTGGATTGGAACACATCCGGGGATTTCGCGCCGTTCCCCGCTGCACGGTGGCGGCGATTGCCGATTGCGACGAAGCCCGGCTGGCCAAGGCGGCTACGGAATTCAATTTGGCCAATTCCTTTTCAAACTACAAGGAATTACTGGCAATGGACGAAATCGATGGGATTGTCGTTTGCACGCCGACCTCCACGCATGAAGAAATTGCCCTGGCCGCTCTTGGCGCCGGTAAGCACGTCCTGTGCGAGAAACCAATGACCGTCCGTTCCTCGTCGGCGGTTAAAATGGTAAAACGGGCGCGGAAAGCCAACCGGATTCTCGCTTCCTGCTCCGGGCGCTACCGGTTCAGCCCCACCGTGATGAAAGCCAAGGAACTGATCGATGCAGGAGAGTTAGGCGATATCTATCACATTACCCTAAGTGGCATTTCGCGTCGTAACCGGCCTGGAATCGACTTTCATCCCACGGCCACCTGGTGTCTGGATAAATCCAAATCCGGGGGAGGAGCCATGCTCGATTGGGGGGTGTACGACCTTCATATCCTCTACATGCTGATCGATAAACTTACCGTGGAACGGGTTGACGGTTTTTGTTTCCAGGGATTGGAAACGCCCTTGCCCGAAAACACCAAATTCGATGTGGAAGAACACGGCGCCGCCATCCTGCGCTGCAAAGGGGGATTGACCGTTTTTTGGGAACGATCCTGGGCAGCGCATATGAACTGCTCCACCCGCATACGGATTTATGGATCGCGCGCCGGTGTCGCCTTCGATCCCCTGGCGTGGACGCAGGATATTTTTTTCCAGATTTACGAAGACCGCAGCGGCAAACCCGTGACCATCGCTCCCGCCACCACCTTCGAGAAATGGAGCGTCATCTTTAGCGTGGCGCAGGATTTCGCCGATGCGATCCTCCGCGATCGCCCCCCCCGTACCTCCGGCGAAGAGGAAATCAAAGTTCTGCGAGTGATTGAAGCGCTGTATCGCTCGAATTATAAATCGAACGCGATCAGGGTCTGACTTCCAAAGCCCTCCTCGCTGCGCTATCGCGGCCTCCGCGGGGAAAATGCCGTCTATCGATCGAGGGAATCGGTTCCGCCTTCGGCGTTCGAATTGAAATCGTCATCCATCTCCTCCTCCAAAACGGCGTTTCGTTCGCCGTCGGGAGCGGAGGCCGCTGCTTCGGAGGCCGATTCCTGTAAGGAAGGAATCCCGACCAGCGTATCGATGACCATATTGAAAAACTGGATGCGGCTTTTCTTCGCGTTATATGTATTGTTGAGAAAATCGACCTCCTCGCCCGCCTCGCAATGAAACCGCGTGTATTTCTTAAAGGGTTCTTTATTTAAGGCTTCGAATTCCTCCGCGGTAGGATCGTCGAGCGACAGATTGATGATCCACCCCCGGTTGTTGGCGATCTCTTCCGAAATCCCCTGTTCCAGGCGGCTGAAACGTTGCTGGTCGGAAATTAACTGAGTGAGTGTGACCGCGTTGGATCCTCGCTTAGGTCCCTGCCGCATTTTCTCCACCTGCTCGCTGTTGATCCAAATGATGGTGGGTGGCGAGGTATCGCGGCCGGAAGGTCCCCCAATCGCTTCCATCAACGCCAGAAAATGGCGGAAATACTGATCGGTGGCAAACGTGCGCGCTGCACCGTTTCCCCCGTAAAAAATCACTTCGCGGGGAAACAGGCGGATCAGCTTGAACAACGAGGAGAACGTTTCTTCAAATTTATCGAAGAGAATCTCCCGGAAACGGGGAGCCAGATCGAAACGCGAAAGAAGCTCGCGAATCCGGTTTTGATCCTCCTGATTGAAATGCGCGCCTTCATCAAACTTCCACCGATAGAGAATCGCGTCGATTGTTCGGACTCGCTCCACCGATACCCGGATTTCCTTGTTATGAAATTGATCGTGAATCCGCTTGATAAATATCCGATGACGCTCGACGTCGTTTTCAATGTCGTGAAAGAATCCGATCTCCACCGCCGATCGCAGGGATCGGGCTATGGAGGTGGGAATCGGGGAACGGCGTCCCGAGATTTTATCCAGAATATCGTCTTTGAACATGCGGATCAAATGCCGCCAAGAATCCAAACCCACCAATTCGAACGTCTGGGCGGTCACGGGATCTTTCACCGTCAATCCCTTGGCGTTCAGGGCAAGAAGCGACGCGCCATGCCGGTAGAGCATGCGCTGCATTTCCAGCGACGTTAACCGCTCGATCGCTTGCTCGGGATCGGCCTCGATACCGGATTCATGCAGGGCGTTTGCGGCTTCCTGGGGATTAAGACTTTGAACGTAGTGAACGACGGTCTGCACCTGCTCGGCCACCCACCGGCGGACGCGTTCCGAACGGCCTATAATCGCGTGTATTCGTTCTTCAATCTGGGATTCATCGACTTCGTTATGCGATTCGTGGCGCTTGCATTGGCTCTCGAAAAAAGCCAGATCCTGCCGGTCGAGCCAGACGCCCGCTTTTTGAAACGCCTGTTTGACCATTCGCTCGGCGGAGACGCGGTTCTCTTGATCCTGATGCCATCCCCACTTGTAAAATTGCGAACCCTCCTCGTTCCCCTGGAACCCCAATCCGGCCATGATATGGCGAACTTTC
>CAZFOX010000060.1:8695-12018 GCA_964520565.1 uncultured bacterium
CACGATGCCGACTACACCCACTAAGATTACAAACACAACGGCCAGCGTCGCCATATTACCGCCTTATTCCACGGGAAAATTCGCTTCGGGCTGCCAGGCCATTCAAAGATCGAACAAAAGTATTATTCAAAATACTCTCTTGAATATTCTAATCCACATTGATTCCGGCTCAATGGCAAATCGTGGAATACGGATTTTCCTCGATCCCCAAAACTCGTTTCTCTATTCGTCCGGCTCCTGCATCGATGCCTCCGAATCGTTCGATGGGCGGACTGACGGTCTGCCCGTCAGCGTCTCGATCATGCGGCGGAAAAACTGGGTCTGTTTACGGCGCGACGCCTCGTTGTTGCTTTCGAAATCCTTATTGCTGCTCGTGTCGCAGAAAAAACGGACGTATTCTTCCAAAAACCGGGGATCGGCATCCTGAAATTCTTCCGGTTCCATCTCCGGAAGCGGAAGGTCGATCAGCCAGCCGCGGCATTCCACCTTTTCCGGCGGCATCTGCTGTTCCAGGGCAAACAGGCGCTGGAATTTTCCAACCACCTGATCGAGGGTAGGTATGGCCGCGTCCTCCCGCCGGGTGGCAAAAGGCGAGAAGGGAGTACTCCTCTTTGCTTCCTCTTTCAGTATACGGATCCGTTGAATTTCCTCAAAGGGAATATGGAGCAAGGCGGGTAGATCGGAAGGCGTATCGATCGCGCCGGGTAATGCGCTTAATAGTGCGTTCAGATGTTCGGAATATCGATCCTGGGCGTAACTACGAGCCGCCGCTTGACGCCCGTAAAAGATAACCCGCTGAGGAAAACGCGTGGCCAGGGCGTCGAGCGATTCGATGCGGCTATCCAATGTCCGAAGTACGAACTCGCGAAAAAAAGAATCCAAATCGTTGTTGGAAAGCAACTCCCGCATCTGATTGTGATCGGCCTGCTTGAACGAGGAACTATGCCGGAATTTCCAACCATACAGAATCCGGTCGAACCGCTCAATCTGTTCGAGAGTCAGACCAAGCCGCCCCGAATCGATCGTTTCTTTCATCGTCAGAAGAAACGACCGGGAAGCATGAAGGTCGAGCTCTAATTCTCTCAAGGGCCCCCGGTCTAGAGTGGATTTCAAAAAACGCAGCGTATTGGGGTTGGCGGAATACTTCCGGTTATTGATCATCCGCGTTATTCCCGCCCGAATCGCCGCCAGACAATGTTCCCAGACATCCAGCCCGCGAAGATGAAACACCCGCCCCGCCCGGGGATCGCTCAGGGGAATCCCCCGCCCGTCCAGATCCAACACTTGCGAACCGATTCGGTTCAACAGGCGGCGTAATTCCAACGCGCCGTATTTGGATATGGGATTGCCCGAATCGATCGAAAGACCTGCCTGCCGGATTCGCTCGCGCGCCTCCATGTCGGTGGCGTTGAAAACCGGGATCAGCGCCGCATCCAACAGTTCGCCGAGGGACTGATACAACAATTCCGTGCGGCCTACGATCTCGCCGATACGCTGAACGATCGTCGCATCGTCTATCTTCGCGCCGGATATCTGCCGGTCGCATTGTTCCTTGAAAAAGACCAGATCGCTCGAATCGAGCCAGATTCGGGCGTTCTGAAAGGCCTGCCGGACAATCTTTTCCGCCGAGACTCGTTCGTTCCCCGCCTGCTCCCAACTCCATTTATAAAAGGGCGTAGTATCCTTATGCGACCACCCGGTCTCCATCCCCAGTTCGCGGAGCACGTCGCCCATTTTTGGCGAATCCCCTCGCTTATAGATATAGGCCGCGCCACCTGCTGCCGACAGAACGAACATGCCCATAATCAACCAAAACATCGTCCCCCCTCATCCAGCCCCGTCGATTTTCACCCGGCGTCCCTCGATCCGCAATCGCCCTTCCACAAATAACTGAATCGCCTTCGGATACAATTCACGCTCCGCCGCCTGGACTCGTTCCGCCAGTGTATCGGGCGTGTCGTCGTCGCGCACTTCCACGGCCTTTTGCAGAATGATCGGGCCGGTATCGTACTGCTCGTCCACGAAATGCACCGTGCATCCGGTAATCTTCACTCCGGTCTGGATAACGGCCTCATGCACGTGATGGCCATACATCCCCTTCCCGCAAAACGACGGGATCAGGGCGGGATGAACGTTCATGATTCTCCCATAATACGAAGGATCGGGACGGAAAAGCGACATGAAACCGGCGAAACAGATAAGATCGGGATGAACCGAATCCACTGCCTCCGACATCGCCGCATTGAACGCCTCCCACGAAGGAAAATCCTTCCGGGCGATAATCTGGGTGGGAATTCCATGACGGCGTGCCCGTTCGATGCCATAGGCATCGTGCCGGCTGCTGATCGTCTGTACGATCTGGATAGGCAGTTCCCCCCGCTCCTGGCGGTCGATCAGGTTTTGCAGGGTCGTTCCGCTTCCCGATAGCATGACCACGGTGCGGCAGGATTGAATGGGTGCGGTCACGATTCTTTTCCTCCCTCGAGAATGGATTGCAGAAATTGCCTTGCTTGAATGGCTTCCAAGGCGGGATTTTCATTTCCCGTTTCATATAGAACCGATAGCCATCCCGTATAGGCATGAGACTTCAGTGCTTTCATAATAGCCGCGAAATCGAGAATCCCCTGCCCGGGAGGGCAAAAAATCCGTACGGCTTCTTCGGGATCTCGTTCCCCCGGTGGGATGGGAGCGGGCACATCGCTGCAATGGACATGCCGGATACAAGAACCGTAGATGGAAATAATTCGCGCCGGATCCATCTCTGCCATTTGAAGATGGCCGGTATCGGGACAGAAAAAAACATCGTGGAGATCCACCAGATTGAGGAGACGGTCGATCTCTTCCTCGCTTTGAATCCGGCTTCCCACACGCGGTTGTACGCCGATCTGGATATCGTAATCCGAACAATACCCGGCCAGTTCGTTCAACGTTTCCGCGGCGATGCGGAAATCCTGCCGGATCGATTGAATCTCCTCGCGCGATTCGATTTCCACAACCACGAATGACCCGCGAATTCCGCGCAGAAACGCGGCAAGAGACAATACTTCCTTCCGGATCGTCAGCCCGTTTTCGGGATGGGCGAGATTCCCCCGGTACGGAAGGCCCAACCATTTCAATCCGCGCCACTCAAGCTCATGCTGCGCCTTCTCGATTTTGTCTCGAAACGTCTTCTGCGCCTCGCAAAAACCTTCGATAGCACAAAATCCCGCTTCCGCCAGGGCGTCGAACGCTTCCTCCCAGGGCATTTGTTCCCAGGCCAGAGAATGGCAGGCTATCGGATTAACATTCATGAATCGTCCCCCGATCGGTTCCTGGAATGGTGG
>CAZFOX010000060.1:12028-12314 GCA_964520565.1 uncultured bacterium
TGGATTGGACAGGTGAATTTTACAGGAATCCTGCTGGTTGCGGAGGGGAGGAAAACCGGTTTCCAATCTAAGCGTTCTATAGCACAAAATAATTATCGTGGCCGGGAACCACGATATCGGCGATCTTGGCGATCCGGTCGATGGAACGCCGGGCTTCTTTGATATCGTCGGCGCCCTCGGCGGGTTCGCAATCTTCGAAATGATCGAAGGTCGCCACGGCGTCGCCCGCTATCACCACCATCCCCTCCCGCGTTTCAACCACCAGCGAGGCGGAACCGTGCGTGTG
>CAZFOX010000061.1:0-1922 GCA_964520565.1 uncultured bacterium
GTATTTCCCGCATTTCGCATACTTAAAAAATCGATGGCGGCATCCGCCCATTCCTCGCTGCTGTGATGAATGGTTCCATCCTCCCGTTCCAGCCAGTGCCCCTGCCGGGTTCGGTCGAAAGGGCTCCAGTGGTTTCCCGGGGCGGGACGGTTGTAGGCGTCTCCATCTATTTCCGTAGAGGGGAACATACCGCCGCCGTGGGGGCCAATGGTTTTGAAACTGCGATTCAGCGCCAAATCGCTGTTGTGCCATTTGCCGGTCATGAACGTATCGTAACCCGCCTTGCCGAAAGTCTCGCCCCACAAGGGAACACACGCAGGTTGTTGATTGGTTCCGATATCGCGTTGGGCGTGATAAATGAAACGCCCGGTATTCAACATCGCCCGGCTGGCGATACACACCGCTCCCGTCCACGATCCCTGATTGAAAGCATGAGTAAAGGTAACTCCACCGCGTACTAGGCGATCGATATTCGGAGTCTGTACGGCGGGATTGTTGAGGCATCCAATCGAACGAAAGGTTTGATCGTCGGTGAACAGAAACAACACATTAGGCCGTATTACAGTCTTTCGCGGTTCAAGCGCGGAGCATCCGGCGAGGCAGAGTCCGCTTGCCGCTCCCGCCGCCATCCCCAATACCTGCCGCCTGGATAGATAACGACCGTTCATCGTACCGTCCCTATTTCACTAACACCAGCCAGGTTTTTTCTCGATCCGGGCTTTTTAAAAGGACGGAGTATTGTTGATCTTCCTCGATGAGAGGGACGTCCACCGGGTTGTCCAACACACCGGTTTCCATATTGATCCAGCGGGCGCGATACAGATTATCTCGAAGAGGAACCGTTAATTTTACTTCTCCCCCTTTGGGGAAATAGACGGCGAACTCCCGTGCCCGAGTGGGGCTGGCCAAGCAGTAGGCTTCGTTTTCTTCCCGTTCCGAAAGAAGATCGGGCCGGGGTTCCGAATGGAATATATCGAATTCCGCGAATAATGCCCGTGCGGTTCGGATGGCTTTCTGGGCGTCTTCGTTCAGACCCAATCCCGAATCGGGACGGTGAAAGCGGGTGGAGGCGCAGCCGGCAAAGATATTCTGCCACCAGCGATCCAGATTCAGTTCGGTGATGCACGGTTCGCCGGGGACTCTTCTCCCATATACTTTCACATTATTCATGGGGCGTATCCCACCCGGGCGGCCGGGCAGCATGTTGCGATACTCCATCAGATTGTCGTAATGGGTCTGGCCCACCTGCCAGTTGTTCTGTGAGACATCCACAAAGGAAAAGAGATTGGGAAAGTCGTAGGTGCGGCGGTGATCTTCGTGGCGGATGTCCCAGATATCCCACATTTCGGTCAGATGGACTGTAACGCCATGATTCTTCGCTTCTTGGTGGATAAATCCCGCCCAATAGTGCGCCCATTCCTGGGGGGCGCGGGTTTCGTTATCCATGCAATAGAGCACGTTGGGATAGGGCAGCGAAACCTCCAGCATTTTGCGTACGAAGGCCTGTTGATATTTCAAAAGTTCCCAGTCGTCGTTTTTTCCGGGGATCGAGAAGAAAAAAGGCTGCACCTTACTGGCGGGATGGTGATCCCATTCCGGGACGAGTTTTGTGTTTTCGGTTGTGTACGTGGAGTTATTGGCGGGGTTGAAAGGATTCACAAGCCAGAAGTCCCGATAGAAATCGAAGGTCGCCCAGACTTCGATTTGTACGATGATATCGCGCTTCGATGCTTCGCGAAGACTGTTTTCCAATCGATTCCAAAATTCGGGATTGAACTCGTCCAGATCGTATTTTTCCC
The DNA here is from genome assembly GCA_964520565.1 of uncultured bacterium. Taxonomy (GTDB): domain Bacteria; phylum Hinthialibacterota; class Hinthialibacteria; order Hinthialibacterales; family Hinthialibacteraceae; genus CAZFOX01. The sequence continues at coordinate 1,800 of CAZFOX010000061.1, forward strand.
CTTTTCTGGCAAACGGCCATACGTTCCCTTCGTCGCGGCAGGAGAGGGTACTGCGGATGTAATTACCTCCCACCTTCTCGTAGATGGCGAAATTCTCCATCATCATCTTGGGATTATTGAACA
>CAZFOX010000061.1:1932-12241 GCA_964520565.1 uncultured bacterium
CGAGGAGCAAAACCGGCTTTTCCTTATATTGCCAATAACGGGGATTCTCGCTCCAGGGTTGGATGCGATTTTTCGCATCGCCTTCATCGGTAAAACCATTATACGCAACCGATACAAACAAAACCAATGAAAAACACAATACCTGCCATTGGACCGACTTGAATAACATTGCTTTATTCCTTTTCTCCGAATTTACCCTATCGCATCGATTGGATTGTTTATTGCAAGCGGCTGCCCGGCCCGAAAACGGCGATATCGCCGATGCTGCGCAGGCCATTGGTCGAGTCGTATCGGAACGTGCAATCGTCTCCGTTCGTTCCACACAGGCCAGTCGTTCCGGCGTTCGGCCCGAACGATTTGGTATACCACTGACAGGGACAGGCGTCCCGCGACGATATGCTCATGGCTTCACCGCGAAGCGCGAACGGGGGAAAGTAGGCCCAGTAATCGGCGCAAAGGGCGGTTCCATGACCTTTTTTTTCCGCTTTAGTGAGCGACATATAACGATACCATGTCCATTGCGCGTACGATTCCGGTTGCTGGCTATTGCTTTCGTGCGTTGGGGGAAACACGTCTTTTGGAATGTTGGATAGATAGGGTACTGGCGATGTCAGCATCCAGATGCGGTGGCTGGGCGGATATTCGTTTTTATCCAGGAAATACTGTTCCGCGCCCATCGCGATCGAACGGAGATCCGACTGACAACGTGCGATCTTGGCGCGCAGCTGTGCGTTAAGAAAGTTGGGGACGGCGATTGCCGCGAGTATCCCAATAATCGCTACGACGATTAATAGTTCGATCAAAGTAAATGCCCGATTGCTTTTCATTTTAAAAACCTCCCTTAAAAACCAAATCATCATTATATGAATCGTATAAAGTATCTATGAATTTCCCTCAATTCCCCAATTAAAACGCCATGAGGCAAAGCATTTTTATGAACGCCTTGCCTCACGGTGATTCCGAATCCTTTGATTCTAACCTAAAAGCGCATGGTGAAGGCCAGACCGTGATACTGGGTATCGCCAAAGACGCCTTCCTTGTCGCGCAAGGCCTGGTTGACGTAGGCGTAATCGAGATCCATTTTATCATTAATATGGACCGTGAAACCCGCCGTCAATCCGCCGTTGTTGGAGCCGAGGCGCAAATCGCAGTACTGGCAGACCCGCTGTTCGATACCCAAATTCCAACGATCGATATCCTGATCGAATGGCGTGTTCACGTCCATTCTCCCTTCGATTTCGCCATTCCAATAATCGACCGCGATCAGAGTTCCCTCCAGGGGCATAATGGAAACGCCCATGCCGAAATAGTTGATGTAGTAATAATCGCCCATATGCGTCGGCGTTGCCGGATTCAGATCGTTAATGCCTACTTCCAGATCGTCCTTGATGTAGATGTATTCGGCGCCGAGGTTGAAGTATTTGCAGGGTTTAATCAATAAACCCATCTGCGTGCTGCCGATCTGAGAAAGCGCATCGCCGTCCCATTTCACACCGGGGGCGGAAAATTCCATATTGGCTTTTTCATAGGGATATGCGCCACCGCCTATGGACAACCATTCGAAGATATCTACACCGAAATGCCCACCGATTGTGAATGAATCAAAATCAGCGCTAAAGGGATTGACCCGGGTTTTTCCCTCCCCATCGCTTGCCAGGCCATCCACCATCAGGCGAACACCGGTGGTTTTTACGAATTCCAGAGCGGGGAACCATTCGGCGATATAATTGGAGAAGGGATCGTGAAACGCAACGTCCAACCGGCCACGATGGGCCATCGGGCCGTAATCGTGATCGTACAGGCCATACGTCAGAGTTCCTTCGATCTGTTCGATTCCACCCAGCGCGGCGGGATTCATGGAATAATTCCGGTCCACGCCGATATACGCGCCGCCCATTCCGGCGCTTTTGATGGTGGGAGTCAATCCCAGAGCATACTCATCGCGCAGCAGTCCGCTGATATGGATTTGCGCCGAGGCTTCCATCCCGATCATCGATACGACACAAAGACACACCACTATTCCCAGATACCGTTTCATCAAATTTTCCTCCTCATTCCCATCTGGTTATGTTATGGCGCCCGTTCGTTTACGGATGCCTTTCGTCTGAATTTCACTGGTCCAACGTCCCAGTATCCATTCAGAACTAGCGCAAGTTTACCATTTCCATCGATGACCTGTCTACCACAAAGTACCCGGAATCCACAATAAAACCGCCTAGACACAGGGGGAAGGAATGGCATAATGCGAAACAAGGTCAATCATTGCGATTTTTTCGTGTTTTCTATTCGACGAGTCGAGCGTATATGATCCATATTCTTCCCCCCGAAATCGCCAATCGAATCGCCGCCGGCGAGGTGGTCGAACGTCCCGCATCGGTGGTTCGCGAACTGATCGACAACGCCATTGACGCGGGAGCGAGGCGAATCGATGTGGAGATCGAACAAGGGGGACTCCAATCCATCCGCGTGATCGACGATGGCTGCGGGATGACGCCGGAGGATGCCGCCTTATGCGCAAAGCGGCACGCTACCAGCAAAATTGGTAAGGCGGAAGATTTGAATGCGATAACCACCCTGGGTTTTCGCGGCGAAGCGTTGGCGGCTATCAGTTCGATCGCCCGTTTCGAATTAAAAACCAGGACGCCGGATAGAGAATGGGGAACTCAAATACTGATTGAGGGAGGGCATGAAAAAGAGCCCGAGCGGGTGGGAACGGCGGTGGGAACCACCGTAACCATTCGCGATATTTTTTACAACACTCCCGCGCGCCGGAAATTCTTGAAAAAACCGGCCACCGAGATGAATCACGTGCTTTCCACGGTCTCCTGGAACGCGCTGGCGCATGAAAACATCCATTTTACCTTTTCGCATAATGGGCGACGTTCTCTCGATCTTCCCGCCGTTGCCAGCCGCGCCGAACGCATCCAGCAGCTGTTTGGAAAGCAGGTATTGGACGAACTGATTCCCGTGGGGATCGATACTCCAGTGCTCTCTCTTACCGGTTTTATTTCGCGTCCCACACTAACGCGCAACGGTGCGCAGCATATCTTCTTTTTTGTTAATGACCGCTACATTCGGGACCGGCTGCTGCACCGGGCGCTTATGAATGGATATCGCAACCTGATTCATGCGGGACGTTTCCCGGTCGTGTTTCTCTTTCTGGAGATCAATCCCGCCGAAATCGATATCAACGTTCATCCCACCAAACAGGAGATCAAATTTTCCCGGGAAGATGCTGTTTTTTCCGCCACGTACGGCGCTATCCGGCAAGCATGGGAGACGGGACGCACTGAAACCAGAGTTCAACCGGTGTTAGAGATCGATGGAGAACCCTACCTCGATAAGGCTACGGAACCGGTAAGTATGCCGCCGATTACTAACGCTTCCCCAGAACAATGCCATACCGCTAGCGAAACAAAATTCACTTCGATAGACTCTATTTCCCCCGGCGTGCAAAAACCTTCTGCCATACAACAACTCAACCGGGAGATTCCCGAACAACGTCCGGTGGATTCTTCTGTGAAACGAGAAAATTTATCGCCTAATCGTACGCAAGAAACAAGACATCCATCGGAGATAACCGAGAATCCATCATCTTCCATTGAGAAGGATGCAGCCGTACCGTCATCCATTCTTCCTCAAGAAACTGAATCTCGAGAGAAAAAGATTCCATTCGAAAAAATACCCTCGCTTCCCCTCGGTGCGATTCGCGATCTGATCCAAGCTGAGAAAAGAGGAGAAACGCTATTCGACGTCCGTTCCCTGGAAGAATCGGGCGAATTGACTGTGTTGGGGCAATTGATGAACAGTTACATTCTGGCAGAGGGGAAAGAAGGACTCTTCATCATCGATCAGCATGCCGCCCACGAACGCCTGTTGTTCGAACAATTGCTCAATCAATCCCAAAATGCCCCACTGGCCAGTCAAACTTTGTTATTCCCCATCACGTTGGATTTCGCTCCGGACGAGGTCGGCCTGGTGGAAGAAATCGCCGGTTTGCTACGATCGCTGGGATTTTCTATCGAACCGTTCGGCGGTCATACGTTTGTTGTCCGTTCTATTCCATCCAGCCTGGGGATCGATGAATCGGAACAATTCATCAAGGATTTTCTGGGCGAAGTCCGACACGAAGGCAGCGCCAGCGAATATAAGGAAAAAGCTCTCCACACTCTCGCCTGCCGGGCGGCGGTCAAATTCGGCGATCGGTTGTCCCTCCCGGAAATGGAAGGGATTCTTCGCGGATTGGAAAGAATCCCACGCCGCAATGTTTGCCCGCATGGTCGCCCGGCGATTCTTTTTATCGCCGAAGCGGCCCTGCAGAAAGCTTTTAAGCGGACGGGCTTTTAACCGATAGTTTCACCCCGCCCAAAGATCGCCTGTATTGACGGGTTTTCCCTGAAGTTTCAGGTAATAAAACAACTGGCTTTTATGGGAAGAGAGGTGTTCGACCATTTGCAGAAGACGCTGACCGAGAACAATTTCCCGCGGGTCCCACGGTGCGGTAATTTTTTTGTTCGCGAGATCGCTTTCGCTCACCTGGTTTACAATATCTTTTGCGATTTTCTTGTCTTCGGCCAATAATCGTTTCGTCTCTGCCACGCTATCGATCGAAGGTAATTTTTCGGCGGGGGGCAACATCTCTTCCGGCTTGAGATTGCTGATATCCATCCCCTCCGGCAAACCCCAATCTCCTGTAACAAATCCCTTGCAGGCGGCGCCACAAGCGCCGGTAATATGCATCAGCAATTGACCCATCGTCATCCAATTATTCTGGGGCGAGGGTTTCCAACCCAGTTCGCTATCGTCGACTTTTTCCAATAGAACTTCAGTCGATTTATAGGCCGCTTCGATCTCGCTGAGTAGCAATTCTTTCCAGTTCATTGTTTTCCTCCTGCTTTCATGTGATATAATCGAGATGCCTTACTATACTATAAATCTATAGTGAACAAAAGAGCAGTAACCATGAAAAGTGAACATTTGTTTAATTTTTATGATTTTTTATCCCGTCGGACTTTTGTAAAGAGCCTTGCCGCTTCGGGAGTGTTCGTTGCTCACGCAACAAACGGCTATGCCGATGCGATCGGCCCCGCTCCATCCACTCGAACGGATTCCGACATCGGTACGCTCTACGATACGATTAAAACCCTGGCGGATCGATGCGATTACCCCCTTTCATTTCTTTCCAGAGAATACGCATCGGTGAAGGAATATCGAAAAACCATCCAGGAAAAAGTGTTGGATTTGTTCCATTACGATCCATCGGAAGTCGATCCAAATCCCGAAGTAATTGACCGCTGGGAAACGGACGATTACGTTCAGGAGAAAATTCTGTTCAATACAACGCCCTGGTTTCGCATTCCCGCTTACGTTCTCATCCCCAAGAGGTTTTCAGGCAAACGACCGGCGATTGTCGATCTTCACTGCCACGCCGGGTCTTTTGTATTCGGCAAGGAAAAAGTGATGCCTATCCAGAATCCCCATCCGGCGTTGGTGGAACTGGTCGAGCAGAATTACGATGGACGAAGCACGTCCGCCGAACTGGCGAAACGCGGCTACGTGGTCGTCTCGATCGACCGTTTCTATTTCGGTGAGCGGCGCACTCTGTTCGACGATATGAATTCACTGGGAATGGATTTGAAAAACTATTCGGTGGACGACATTCAACGCGCCAATCGCCGCGCCTCTCAAGGAGAATCCACTCTGGCGCGTTCTCTGTTCTGGGCGGGAACCACCTGGCATGGGATCGCTCATTGGGACGACATCCGCACTGTCGATTACCTAGTGACACGCCCCGAAGTGGATACATCGCGTATTGGATGTATGGGGGTCTCGATGGGAGCGGATCGTACTAACTACTTGTGTGCCCTTGACGACCGTATCCGCTGCGCCGTATCCGTGGGTTGGGTGGCCACGCTTCGCCCCCTGATCAAAGCGCACATCGATACACATTCTTTTTCTCATTTTCTTCCCGGGCTGACGCATTTCATGGATCTTCCGGATATGCTGGGCGCATTCGTCCCCAATCCGCTCCTGGTGCTGCAATGCTCTAAAGATGGTCTTTATACGCTGGAAAGCATGAAGGAAGCGGTTGAGAAACTGGAGAAGATTTATGCACGCGCGGAGGCTGCCGGCCGATTCTCATATAAATTTTACGACCAGCCCCATCGCTTTTCCGCCGACATGCAGGAAGAGGCTTTTCGGTGGTTCGATACGCATTTGAAAGGATAAAAAGTACATAAATTTCGGCCAAGGGAATTGAAGAAAGGGAAATGTTTCGTAAAAAAAATGTACATTCCGAACGGCATATTTCCGAGCTAATCCCAACAAGAAAATATCGAATTGCCATACTCTGGGCGGCGATTGCCAGATATCCCCAAACTATCTTTTTTTTCTGTTTTTTGTTTATACTCTTCTCGTGGGTGGAAATCCACTTTGCCGGGAAATACGGTTATTCCAGTCCTCATGAGGGATTTGCTATCGATTTTCTCACACTCTGGTCCAACCGGCCTAATTCTACAATTGTCCGGGACGATGAGAATAACCAGCCTTTGACATATTGTTATAACCGCGAGGGATTCCGCCGCCGCGATCCTTCTGTCTCGATCTCGCGGGAAAAGAAAAAAGGAATCCGGCGAATCATTGTCATGGGAGATTCGACCGCCAATGGACATGCCGTGCCCTTCGACTGCATGTATGCGGAAATTCTCGACCGCATGTTTGGAGACAAGGTGGAAGTGTTTAGCAGTGGAGTTCCCGGATTCACTGCCGTTCAATGCCGTCTACAGCTTCAACATAAAATCCTGCCTTACAAACCCGACTTGATTACGGTATCCGTCAATTATAACGACCGGCGCAGTGTTGCGGATAACCGTCAGGTAGACAGTGAAGATTACTTTTATTATACCTCCCGTCTCCGCTGGATTATGCAATCACTCTCGCGCCATTTTGCCTGTTTCAATGCTTTTATTCAGTATCGGATTGAAACTCTGCAACGGAGAATTCAGGAGAATCCACCCCGGCTCGACCAATTAACCTGCCGTGTTCCGCTGCCGGATTTTATTGAGAACCTGGGGGAAATATGCGACATCGCCAAAGAAAATCATATTAGATTGCTTTTGATCGGGCAGGGCGATTCTTTTCAGTATTTCAAGAAAATACACGATTATCGTAAGGCGGAAACATTCGAGGAGAAAGTATCTCTTCTCGAACGGGAACGCGATCAGAAAAAATTCTATTCCTTCGGCCTCGCTACTTTGTTGTTAGCCGATTTACTCAAACGAGAAGGAATTGGAGATACCGGACTGGATATCGATCGTTTACTTACTTCTTATTATCCGGCGGTTTCCGCTATTGGGGGATTTCTCATCGCGCCAGATTGGATTTATTGCGAGGCCATCCAACAAGTGGCAGCCGCTAAGCAGGTTCCGTATTTCGATTTTGTCGATTACGCTCGCGCACGGGAGGATATCGATAAAGGAAATACTCTGATCTACGTGAAAAACGATCCGGTACACCTCAATATTCACGGGCACCAATGGCTGGCCGAAGGCCTCTTTCCCATCCTGGAAGAAATGCTGTTTCCCCGGGAAAAAAACGGTATGCAAACCGCTGTATCGATCGAATAAATCACTTGACCTTTTCAGCGAAGATTTCCGCAAACCGGTCGGGTTTGTTCTCGTTTCGAACCATATCCACATAGCGCGGCCCACCCTCGTAAGGGATTGCCACGGTGTGAAATTCATCGCCGTTCAGGAGCAGAAACTCGATCTTCCGCGATGTGGCGCTGTCTGCAACGGCATCGCGCAAACGGTTTGAACTGAATTTGCGATTATTGACGCCGATGATTGTCATTCCTTCCGCCAGTTTGGCTTGATCCGCTAAACCGCTGGGAACGATTCGTTGAATCGTTCCGTTCTCATCGACTTGCATCCCCACCGCGGTGAGTGTGGGATCGTCGTCGTATGGGGTGGGGCGGCTGGTATATTCAATCCGGTATCCCATCCGATCCAACACTTGCAGGGGAATTTCATCATGCAGCCCACGGACACGGTCGTCGATTAACGATTGCCAATCGTAAGGATGAAGGTCGTTCAGAATGGAAATTACATCGCTTTCCTCAAATCCCATCATGTCCTTGGCCGCATCGTAACGCCCCAGAAAACGGCGCACGAAATCATCCAGGGTGATTTTTGAATCGCTATCCTCGCGGAGGATGGCATCGATCTCATACCAGAGCAATGCGCCTTCGAAATAATAATCCTGGGGGCGGTTCAATGCCGTCCAGAATTTTCCCCAACGGCGGCGCAGATAGGTCGAAGCCGCCGTGTCTTCCAGGTTGATTGAACGTCGTCCCTTCTGCCGCATCAATCCAACCAGGGTTTTCCCCACGCCAACCCATCCATCCCGCAAGGCTCCTTCCATCGAGGAGTACTCTTTCGTGGCAAAAAGACCGGCTCGTGCGGTTAGAACCACGCCTAGATATTGATCCAATCCTTCGTATACCCATAGAAGACGCATATCCGTTGGGTGGTGGTGATCGGGAGATACCATGCCCGCCGGGCGATGATATTTGCCGCACCAGCGATGACCGTATTCGTGGGTAATCAAATGGCCGGTCGTATGCAGTTGGTCTTCGTCCAGTCCGCGTTCGCCGACGACGTTGAGGCTGGAACGAAGATGTTCCAGCCCCAGAAAGGGAAGCGCATCGCTTAGAATCAATAAGAAATGATAGTCGTAATTATGTTCCGTTCCGAATAAGGCCATTGCCTCAGCAACCATTTTTTTTAGTTTATCAATCGCCTTTTCATCCGGATGTATTGCCTGTCGCGATTCGGAAGTCAGGTGAAGATAATGGGGAGTGCCGCCGTTCGGCGTTATATCGATCGTACGGAATTCTTTTCCCGCGATTAAGGGGCTATCCACCAGCTGCCGATACGAAACCGGTTCGAAACATACCGCGTCCTCCTGCCGGGAGCGTTCCCGAAGCGAACTTCCCCACTGCCAACGATTGGGAAGAAGCAGTGTTAAATTGACCCGCACATCGCTGATGTCGTATCCACCCGGATAAAGGAGACAGGTATTCCAACTGACGATTCCTATGGCGGATGTTCCATGTGAATCGATGCCCAAAGTATTGGCGGTTGCTTGGTTGCAGATGTAGGTGGTTTCGACCCGGATCCGTTTTGCGTTTCTTGGAGGTTGAATGAGAAAATGGCAGGCATTCTGAGGATCGCGTTGCCATTCGATGCGTTCCCCTTTCAGAGTATACACGGAAAATTCGGCCAGATTTTGAATGGGACCGTTTGGGCCGTGTACACCCTCCACCCATTGGGGAAAATACAGGTCGAATTTCTCGCCGCGTACCGGATACTCGACCGAGGCTTTCAAAAGACCGCGAGGCAGATCGGAGGCATTCACCACAGCGTCCATCGTTGTCGCGGCATAGGCGGGTGCTCCCGATAGAATAAACGAAAGTCCAACGATAAGGTATAATGACCGAAGGATTTGGTTTTTCATAAGCAGCCGCCCTTTCAAATTTCGCAGTCGTTCTTATAAAAAGCAATCGCGATTTTTCGCCGAAGAGATTACTTTTGCTGGATTGCATGATACTATCGGCCCAACAATCGATTATAGGGGAGTATGTCAATCATGAAAAAACTCGTGTCGTTTGCCATCCTGGCGATGTTGTCCGTTATTGTTACCCATATGGTTTTCGCTGCTGAAAGCGTTGTCGCCTCCGGTGCGAAACTGGAAAAACTGGGAGAAGGTTTTTCGTTTACCGAAGGCCCGGCGGTTGACGCCGAAGGAAATGTTTTCTTTACCGACCAACCCAACGACCGGATATTGAAGTGGAGTGTGGATGGAAAACTGACTACCTTTCTTCAACCCTGCGGACGCTCCAATGGCCTGTATTTTGACAAACAGGGGAACCTGATTGCCTGCGCGGACGACAATAACCAACTCTGGTCGATCGATCTAAAAACCGGCAAGGAAACCATTCTCGTCAAGGATTATCAGGGAAAATTATTGAATGGCCCCAACGACCTGTGGATTCACCCCAACGGCGCCATTTACTTTACCGACCCTCTCTATAAACGTCCGTACTGGAAAAATCGAACGGGCGAGATGGAGCAGGATGGACAGCATGTTTATCTCCTTTCACCGGATCGTCAAAAACTCACTCGCGTGGCAACCGATCTGGTACAGCCCAATGGAATTATCGGAACCCCAGACGGCAAAACATTGTATGTAGCCGATATTGGTGGCAGGAAAACATACTCCTTCGAAATCCAGGAAGACGGAACGCTCT
>CAZFOX010000062.1:0-11255 GCA_964520565.1 uncultured bacterium
GGCACCGAATAAATCCTGGAAAGACACCCCTGCCGCTTGTTGAAAATCGAATTCGCTCATTGTGAATCCATAAGAACCAATTCATTCGAATGTATCAACAGGAATTATACTGTCAATTCCCCCAACGGTAAGCGGGAAATCAAAAATAACACAACCTATTATCTCTACGATCGTTACACATTCAAACGCCGATTACTATATCTCCTCGACCGAACTCGAGAAAAAACATGGACAGGAATAAAAAACTACCTATAAAAAAGACACGTAAAGCGTTAAGAATTCCCTATTTCACTTTACATTTTATATCATTTCAAACAAACTCTCATCCCATAGAAGGAATATCTATCTCAAGAAAGAATAGCAAAAAAGTGTAATATTACTAGTCCAATCATCCTTTATCCGCTTCGACAAAAGGGAGTTCCCTACTTATAATATACAAGTCAAAGATATTTGAAATTCCGATTCTGCAAATTCTTTCTTTGAATACCGTGAAAGATCGAACATGATTTCCATTGAACGGTTGACCAAACATTTTGGGAAAATACAAGCCTTGAACGATCTGACATTGGAGATTCCTCATGGTCAGTTTTTCGGTTTTTTGGGTCCGAACGGCGCTGGGAAAACCACGACCATAAAAATAATCGCCGGTTTATTGCGGCCTACGTCTGGCCGGGTAGTACTGGGGGGAAACGGTTCTCCGGCATACGACATCGCCGTTCGTCCCGAAGAAGCCAAAGCGATTACCGGTTATATACCTGACCGCCCTTATCTGTATGAAAAATTAACGGGTTATGAGTATGTCCATTTCGTGGGTGGATTGTACGGCGTACCCCGAAAGAGAATCGACGAACGCATTCATGAATATTTTGAGATGTTTGACTTGTTGGATGCCGCGCATTATCTGATCGAATCCTATTCGCATGGAATGCGTCAAAAGGCGGTCATGACCGGTGCGCTGGTTCACGATCCCCAGGTTCTGGTTGTGGACGAGCCGATGGTCGGTCTCGATCCCCGTAGTAGCCGGTTGGTCAAAGACCTGTTAAAACAGAAAAGCCGCGAGGGAATGACAATTTTTCTTTCTACACATACCCTGGACGTGGCCGAGGAGTTGTGCGACCGTATTGGTATCATTCAGCGTGGTCATTTGATCGCGCTCGGAACCATGGAAGAATTGCGCCGTTTGGCAAAACAAGAGTCTTCCGACTTGCGCCTGGAATCAGTATTCCTTAAACTAACGGAAGAAGAAAACGCAGGATAAGGCAACGGCCTATGGATACATCGCAACCGGATCGAGCCGTGGAGTTCATCCAATTCCTTTCCGCCCGCTTTGGAGAGATCGAACTCCCACTTTCGGAGATCCTTCATATCCCGGAAGGATTGCTCGGATTTGGGCACTTACATCGTTATGCCATATTGAAGGATCCGGAAGAAGAACCGTTTTTATGGTTGCAATCCATCGAGGAAGCCGACCTGGCTTTTGTGGTGGTCGATCCCTTCCTGTTCTTCCCAGGGTACGAGATCCAAGTGAAAACCACCGAGCTGGAAATCATCGAACTGACCGATATTGCCAAGGCGACTGTATTGACTATTGTGACCATCCCGGAGAATCCCATGGATTTAACCGCCAATCTGCGCGGTCCGCTGGTCGTTAATACGGATGCCAAGTTGGCCAAGCAGTTCGTTTTAATCGACGATCGATATTTTACCAAGCATCCCTTGCTGAAAGACATTCCCCCTTATCTGGCCACCCCTTCCACGGAATCGAAGGGGATGGCGAATCCGTTGAATACCGAAGGAGCGGGAGCGAGCCGCCAGCCGTAACCGGCGGTGGAGCGGAAAGCGATTGGGGAGAAAGTCTGAGCGCGTTGGGCATTGGAGGCCCGCATGCTGGTTTTAAGCCGAAAACGTGACGAAAGTATCATCATCGGAGATGATGTCGTTATTACGGTGGTGGACATCAAGGGTGAACAGGTGAAGATCGGCGTCACCGCTCCCAGAACCGTCTCCATTCACCGCAAGGAAGTGTATGAGGCCATCCAGGAAGAAAACCGGGCAGCGGCTAAATCCAAAGCACAAAACTTAAGCGGTCTTGTGAACGTCATACAGAAACGGAAAGCACCGGTTCAGGATTAACCCTTTTATTGGATAATTTTGCCAACGGCGAACAACCTGTTCGCTGTTTTTTATGCTAATTACTCATTGCCAAGATTGCTCGATGACTACCCCTACGATTATCGCCACTGGCCTGGCCTGTCTCGATGTAATGGACGATCGTTCCGGCTATCCCCCCCAGCTCACGGCAGGTGGTTTTCCCAATGCCTTGATCCTTCTCTGCCAAAGAGGGTGGAACTCGATCCCCATTGCCGTCTTGGGGCTTGACCGAGCGGGGGATTATCTCATGCAGGAATTCCTCGATTGGAAACTCGATACACGCTTTATTGACCGGCGGGTGAATGTGCATACACCCATTTACATTCTCTACCACCGGAATGGGGGACATTATTTTGGAAAAGAATGCCCCGGCTGCCATACGCCGTTTCCTCCTTACGAACCGGTTCAACCTGGCTACATTGCCGTCATCCGCGATTCTCTCCCCAAGACTATCGACGTTTGTTATTTCGATAAGGTATCCCCGGCCGCTCTCGATTTGGCGGCGTTATGCCGGGAGCGCTCCGCCCGCGTGATGTTCGAGCCAAACCGGATCGAGAACGAGGACTTGTTTCGCCGCAGCGTGGCTGTCTCGGATATTGTAAAATATTCGCGCGAGCGGCGGGATCGAATTCAGGATTTTACCGATGCGATTCCCGTTCCTCTCGAGATCGAAACGGCGGGTGCGGAGGGGCTCTACTACCGTATCGCCCGACAGGGGGAAAGTCGAGAATGGCGTTTTTTACCCGCTTGCCAGGTTTCCAATTTTGTGGACGCTGCAGGAGCAGGCGACTGGCTGACCACCACTCTTCTTGCTACTCTGGTCCCCGGAAATTCTTTTGAGGCCCAACTGAACTGTCTCGATCGGATTGAAGAAATTCTTCGTATGGGACAACAAGCCTCGGCGTACAATTGCCAATTTGCCGGTGCGCGTGGTGCTCTGTATACCGACCGGAGGTTGTTGCGCGGAAACGACTATTGTCCCTATTGCATGGGAAAACCGGTTGAGAAAAAGTGAATGGAAAGGATTGCTTCTGCGATGCCTCGAAAATGGAAAACACTTGCGTCCGAAGTGGTGCTGAAAACTCCCGGCGTTAATGTCCGGCGCGATTGTGTCGATTTGATGAACGGACGGATTGTGGACGACTTTTATGTCTTTGAAATCAACGAATGGGCGACCATTGTTCCCCTTACCCCGGATGGCCGACTCTTATTGGTGGAACAATATCGACATGCTCTCGAAAAAATCACTCTCGAATTTCCGGCGGGACTCATCGACGGCCAGGAATCTCCATTGGTGACCGCAAAACGCGAACTGGCTGAAGAAACCGGCTATACGAGCGAAGAATGGATTCCGTTAGGCAAGTATCATCTCGGGCCTTCCAAAATCGTGAATGCCTTCCATCTTTTTCTGGCGCGAAATTGTACGCCTACCCGGTCTCAAAAACTGGACGAAACCGAGGATATCCGGGTCGTAACTGTGTCTCCGGAGGAATTGGATCGCCTGTTTGATGAAGGCCAAATCACCGACGTCGATTCCTGCCTGGGATGGCTGATCGCCAACAAACGGGGATTATTATAAATTGAATTCAGTTAGTCTAAAAATCCGTAGATTTTCACGTCCGATAGCGAGAGCAAGAAATAACATTCCGGAATATCGACGTATCCCTGGATTGTTCCGGAAAAATTGATTTCTTGACGGGCTTGGAATCGCTGAGCGATCTCGGTGGGGATGTTTTCCAGGATCACATCCGGGAGCCCTCCGGCATTTTTATCCATATCGACAACGACGCGCGATTTCCCGCTTTGTTCCGATTCGATAGCGGCATGAAAATACCCGATCCAACCGCCCACTTCTTTTCCCGCCAGATCGCGTCCATATTTATAAATTTGCTCCGGCTGCATCACTTCCCGGTTTCTTCGAAGGTCGTAAAAAACCAATCCTGCCGGGGCCGGTGTGGGGGCTGGGATTTCAGTGGGTTCGGGAGCCAGAGTTGCCGCCGGTTGCGAAGTCGGATTGCCGGATACGGCGGTTTCCTTTTGACAGGCCAGACCGCCCAGAACGATCAGCACAGAAATCCAAGCTAACAAGACTCGATGGTTCATTTCAATTATCCTTCTCCGGTCTTTCGCCGGTGTGATACTCGCGAACAAACAGGCTGTTTGCCGGTATATCTTTCAGCATCCACTCGATGAATCAAGGGGTAAAGCCGTTGATTCTTTCAACGGATGAGCGCCGGGACGGTAACTCCACCACAGAAAAGGGGGAAGGATTACCTCCTTCCCCCATGTGGATCTTTCCTTGGTGGAATCGATAAGGATGACAGGAATATGTCATTTTCTATTCATCAAAGTTATGACCGTTCCCGATTTTCTTTTTATTGGCATCCCAGGTTGGAAGGGCGGCGACAGGTACAGCCTGTCTCATGGGACTGGGCGCGTGCGCGGTCATAGAACGGTTTTTTAGTAATTTTTCATTGATGATAAACCGGCTGACCATTTCCTGCATGGCTTGTGCCTGCGCGGATAATTCCTCACTGGCCGAGGCGGATTCCTCGCTGGTAGCCGAATTTTGTTGTGTTACCTGATCGAGTTGCATAACGGCGGATTGAATCTGTTCTGCGCCGTTGGATTGTTCCGAACAGGTGGCTGTGATTTCCTGAACCAGTTCCGCTGCCTGCTTGATGGCGGGAACCACCTGTTGAATCAGGTTGCCCGCGTTTTCCGCCTGAGCGACGCTGTTCTGCGCCAGGGCGCTGATTTCCTTGGCGGCCTGTTGACTGCGTTCCGCCAGTTTGCGGACTTCCACCGCGACGACGGCGAAGCCCTTGCCCATCTCGCCCGCTCGCGCCGCTTCGATGGCGGCATTCAATGCCAGCAGGTTCGTCTGATCGGCGATATCGTCGATGATCCGAATCTGATCGGCGATTTTCTTCATGGCGTCGACGGTTTCGATTACCGCTTCGCCTCCCTCTTCTGCTTCACGGGCGGCTTTAACGGTTACATCGTTGGTCTTTTTGGCATTGCTGGCATTTTGTTCGATGGAGGAGGTTAATTGTTCGATGGAGGCCGATGTCTCTTCGAGATTGGCGGCCTGTTCGGTGGCGGCGTTGGCCAGGCTTTGGGAAGAAGCGGATAGCTCTTCCGAACTGGACGCCACCTGTTCCGATGCCTGTTGAATCCCGAAAATCACTTCGCCGGTGGATTCGACCATCTGATTGAGCGCCTGGCAGAGAATACCTACTTCATCCTTGCTGTCCACATCCAGGCGGGTGGTTAGATCGCCTTCGGCAATTCGTTTGGCCGCCTCGACGCCAATCAGGATCGGGCGGGTGATGGCCCGGGTAATGATAACGCCCGCCGCCACACCGATCGCAATGGCGATCAGGATGGCGAGAGTAATGACGGTCTTGGATTGATTTACGATTCCGACCATCAGCGTGTTGGACTGGTTCATCGCTTTCCAGGCTTCGCTCTGTGCATTCTTGGCGGCGGCGATGACATCGTCTCCACTCTTCTTCAGAACCGGGAATACATTCTCGCGAATATCTTTATCCTTGGCTTCCCAGGCGTTGGCTGCCGTGAGGTATTCCTGGAAATATTTTAATATCAAGGCAGCGGTTTTCCGATCGTCTTCCTTCAGAAGCGATTGATAAATAGTATCTAACATTTGTTTCAATTGTTGACTTTCGTTTTGTACCGCCGTCCAATACTGGGTATCCTGGCTAGCGATGTAACTTTTTGCATTCAACTGCATGGATGTGGCCAGATCGTTGGCGTCGAGCATAGCAAACATATTTTGACTAGCCCTATCCATCTTGTTTTTTTGCGCTGAGGAATATTCCAATACACGGCTTAGTACCGCTGCACCATTTTTCCTCATAACATCTTCTAACGGGGCTAGAGTATTGGCTTGGCTGCCTGAATCCAATTGCTTTTTCCAGGTTTCGGTTGATGCGCCATAATCTACCAATGCTTGGCGGACATCCGCGATGGATTTCAGATCGTCCGGATCAGTGGTCATTTTTTCGATCGCATCGCAATCGCCTAACGCTTCTGCATGTTTGCTCTGATAGGTTTGATAGAATTGATTCTCTTTGAAATACATAAAGGAAAGCACGTTAAGGCGCATTTCGAGAATCAGTGTGCTGATTTCATTGGCTTTCTGCAACGATTCCTGAGCGACCTGAAACTCTTCTTTATTGGCCTTCACATAGTCGGTGACGGCATTATCGAATTGAACAGCGTTCTCCTCCATAGACCGTACGAGATTCTGCTTTTCCTTAAGCGCCTGTACGGCTTGAACGAATAAAGTACCAAATTGTTTGGCTGAGTCCTGTGCCTGATTGGCGAGTGTCTCGAGGTTTGTGTCTTTATATTGTTCGGCCACTTTTTTTACATTGGCCAAATTTTGATCTACCAGCTTGAGTTTTTCCTGAGTGGCTTTTTCGTATTCATCTTTTTCGTAGATGACGTAGTTCTTTTCCTGGATGATGGATTCCCAGGTGGAAGATTCCACTCCGGCTGCGCCTTGTGTGGCGGGAGCATAACGGTTAGTCAACAAATCGACCTCGGAGGCGATTTTGTTGAACATCATAAATGCCGTTATCCCTAGTACGGCGGTAACGATAATCATTAAACCAAATCCGATTGCCTGTTTTACACCGATTTTGAAATCTTTGAAACGCATAGTGACTCTCCCTATCTTGTCATGGAATGAAATGCGATTTTATTATGAGCAAAGAGTATTCCAGGTTATAGACTTGTTTTGGGTGGATCGTAAATAACTGATTGATTATTTATGAGTTACATTTATGACAAATTGAGGCAAACCGATCTTTCGATTGATCCGATTTATCACAGAGTAATCGAAAAATTGAAAGATATTAGCAAAGAGGATTACAAAAGAACTTTGGATTCGAACAAGTAGACTAAAAAGGCAGATATGTTGAAATCAATAATAAAGAATCAAGTTTATAAAACAGTTAATACGGAATTTTCCCCTCCATACGAATTAGGAGATTTGGCGGGATTTCCCGGATCGAGTTGGGGCTGACCATCCACCAGAAGGAGGTATTCATATTGGCCGGGGCGTAATTGCAATTCTGTCGACCATCGGCCGTTGGCAGGAGATTTCATGGGAATGGCCTTGTTTTCGTTCCATTCGCAAAAATCGCCGATCAACCGTACTGATTGCGCACCGGATAATTGGATAGTGAGGGTGACCGGTTTGAGGGTTTTGGCATTCAGCGCTTCTCTTTGCTTCTTCAAACGGCTTCGTTCTTCCTCATTCGCCGTGATGATGAAATATCCTTTGAGTGTCGAACCCGGTTCTACATACAGGCAGGGGGATACGATATCCGATATCACATCGCTGGTTTCCGCCAGAATCACCTTTTCACTCGCTTCGACCGGTCCACGAACCTGGCCTTCGATCAAGGCTTCCCGGGTGTGAACCTCACCCCGGATTTTTCCGATTTTGGAAATTCGAACGCGATCGTTGGCGATAACCTGGCCTTCCAGTGTACCGTGAATACAGATTCTCCCCTCTGTTTTCAAGGTCCCCATGGCAATGGTATTTTGATCGACAAAACTTTCCGGGTTTTGATCCATATTCGTCTTATCCCCAACAAGCTCGTAAAAAGGATTCTGTCATTTCTCAACAAAAACAATGCAGGTCATATCGCTCGATCTTACCCATTCAATTATAGATAGGCTACCAGGAAGCGCAAGTCTCAATTTCAGGGAATGTCAAAGAGTTTTTTAGTTCCAAGACCGGGGAATGGTTACCAGGAGATATCTTATTTTTGATGAAAAACTTTTTCCTCTTCGTTTTCATCTGTTGGAAGTGGATAACCGAGGAAGAAAGAACCGATTTGTTCTATGAGCCGCCCTTCGGGTATCTTTTCACGATATTTCGAGACAAAAACTCCATTATGTAAATCATTACGGCTTTTTTGAATCGCTTCTACCATTTCCGGTTTTCGAACTTCGCCCCATCCACCCGTATCGGTACGGCGGGAGGTCATCACAGTCAGAAAATCGCCGAAATGGAAATTCCCTTCATCGGGGAGGTGAATGATATCGTCCGGCGTAGTGGTTTTCTTGAGGGTTTCGATCAAGAGCGTGGTTTCGCTTCGATCTTTCCGTTGCCGGTTAAGCGTATAAAAGATACTGACATGAGCGGCCGTAATACCGGGAAATGGATGGATCTGAATCGAATCGTTGGGTCCCATAAAATTGATGCAGGGAAGGGGGATCAGGGTTGCTATCATAAAACAGACCGCCCGGCGGCGGGTGACGGCGCCTTGAAGAAAGCGCACGAAATGAATGGCAACGAACGGCGAAAGAAACGGCGCTCCATGCATGAAGTAACGTCCCCCGTATTGTGTCAGCATGGGAAGAAAGCCGACAGCTTGCGATTTGAAAACAGGACAGGGTTTCAAGCGGAACCACCCCCACAGGGCGAGCGCCAGAAAGATAGGGTTGACGATCTGAAGCCATAAGAGGCGTGCGACGATACTGGAAAAGCTGAAGCCTTGCGCACCGCTGGCCTGCATCCAATCCGAAAAAGCGGCATAGCGCACCAGCCAGGGAGAAGCCAACAGAACGGCGCCTATCACAATCGCAATAACGCGTCTTAGATATTCTCGTTTCCAGATTCCTAAGACCAGGAGGGATAGACTGACGAGAACCGGCATGCCGGTATGCGTGTAAAAAGCGATGGCTAGAAGAATCATGGCCAGATAGGTTCTTTGTTTCAGTAATGCAATCAGAATAAATGGCCACAGCAGGTTGACGATGGAAGCAGGTAACCCCATCAGGCAACCGAGCGTAAAGACAAACTCCATCGATAAAACCAGCAGCGATAAGAATGCATGTTCGGGTGAAAGGAGCGTCCGGAAAAGCAGCCAATAGGCCAAAAGAGCGGAGGGGTAGAGGAGCATTTGGATTGTGGCAAAACCGGATAGGATGTCATCCGGCCGCCCCGCGATGAAGGCGATCAATAGATGGAGGAGTGGGGGGTAAAGGTGGGGACGTCCCATCGGCGCGAATTCCCAGTCGTCCCATAGGGGGATTGTTCCCCGTTCGAGAATCTTCTGCGCAACCGCCATATGGTAGAAATGGTCGGAGGGATCGCCGAAATCGATCAACCGCTCTTTATTGATGGCCAGGACAAGAAAGATCGTTCCGATGAAAAAGAGGCTGAGTTTGTCGAGAGGATGATGAAAGCGTGTGGAGGAATCGAGGCCGGTGCCCGAAAGCAGGGGATCGCCCAGGCGCAACCACACATCCAGCCACATCAGCAGGCGGATGAAGAGAAGAATTCCCGAAAATGGCCAGAGTCCCGCAAAGAAGAGGAGTGTTCCAAAGAAAAAGCAGACGTAACTGAACAGCCGAAGAGGAAAGTGAAGATACCCGCGTTCAATTTTTTTATGCCAGCAATACAATCCCAACGGCCAAAGACCTGCGCAACAGGGGATAAATCCCCAGAGGTACCAGCGCTCGCTGGCGATCCATGCCGCAACCCATCGCAGGAGACCGGCGATCAAGGCAGGCAGCGACAAAAGCCCAAAGAAGAAGTTTTTGATAGTAGACATTGCTTTCATAAGTTACCCAGTATTTTGTATCAATCGATACTGTATGAGTAGGGTGACTGTACTAGACCGGTAAAGATTGACCTGGCATTCAAAGGAAGTCGCAATCATAATCCGAGGAATGGTTTGCTTGGTTACTCCTTTCCCAATGGGATAAGGAATACGATGCAAGCGTTCAGACTCAGCCTAGTCAACACTACGAAAGATTAGGACAATTATTCCCTTTTATTAGTCAATTGAAGCAACACGAGATTCGGTTGATTATCGATTCCGTTGCCAAGACCGCCCGGGGATTCGGGGACGGCGGGGAAATTATGAACCTCCAGGCCAGCGAGCCGCTCGAAGGGCGCGTGGGTCTGTCGACTTGGAATACGGTAGCGCGATTTGAAGGAATCGAAGTGGAGGGATTGGAGTAAGTTCGAAAAACCCGGCATTCGAAGAGACAAATTCGCAGGTGTGTCATCTAAGTATACTGTATAATGGCAAATTTATTACCGAATTTGCCATTTATTTTTTTACCTGGCAGCCCCTTGGAAAGGTTACAAATCGCGTTGCACATTATAAAATTATCCCTGATCGCTTCATGGTAAGAAACGATATCTCCGGATAGAGAATGTACGTGCTTTAACTCTCCTATATGGTTATTTCTTACCGTTTTGCTTATCTCGAAGGTAGGTTGGATGGGTCGATGAATAGGGACCCATCCTGCGAAATTAATAAAAAAAAAGTCATTATTCGAATATCAATCCAGCAGTTTAGAGAGAGGAACCTCCATTCATGCCCAGACGGAACGACATTAAAAAAGTAATGATTATCGGTTCGGGTCCTATCGTAATCGGTCAGGCGTGCGAGTTCGACTATTCGGGAACCCAGGCGTGTAAGGCATTGCGCGCATTGGGATACGAAATAGTACTGGTGAACTCCAATCCAGCCACGATTATGACCGATCCAACCCTGGCGGACGCCACCTATGTGGAAGCGCTGGAACCGGATCTGGTGGAACGCATCATCGCCCGGGAACGACCCCGGGCGCTGCTCCCCACGATGGGCGGACAGACCGGTTTGAATCTTGCGGTTACGCTCGCCGAAAACGGAGTCCTGAACCGCCACAGCGTGAAGCTCATCGGCGCCTCTGTGGAAGCCATCCAGTTGGCGGAAGACCGGGAGAAATTTCACGCCGCCATGCGCCGCATCGGTCTGGATGTGCCCGAAGGCGGCTTCGCAAGATCGCCCCAGGAAGCGCAAGCCGTTCTCGAGCGTGTGGGCTTGCCGGTCATTATCCGCCCTTCATTCACGCTGGGAGGAGTGGGGGGATCGGTCGTGTACAACCGCGAAGAATTCGATGAACGGGTGCGTTGGGGTTTATCCCGCAGCCCCATCGGGGAAGTCCTGATCGAAGAAGCGCTGATCGGATGGAAAGAATTCGAATTGGAAGTGATGCGCGACTACGCCGATCAATGTGTGGTGGTCTGCTCCATCGAAAATTTCGATCCTCTGGGCATCCATACG
>CAZFOX010000062.1:11276-12200 GCA_964520565.1 uncultured bacterium
AACAAATGCGTGACGCCGCCTTCGCCGTCATCCGCGCCGTCGGCGTCGAAACCGGCGGCAGCAATATCCAATTCGCGGTGCACCCGCAGACCGGCCGGCAGGTCGTCATCGAAATGAACCCGCGCGTCAGTCGGTCGTCGGCGCTGGCTTCCAAGGCGACGGGATTCCCCATCGCGCGCATCGCCGCAAAATTAGCCGTCGGGTACCGATTGGACGAAATCCCCAACGCCATCACCCGCAAGACGCCCGCCTGCTTCGAACCCGCCCTGGATTACGTGGTCGTGAAAATCCCCCGCTGGACGTTCGAGAAATTCCCACTGGTCAATCAGACTCTGGGCAGCCAGATGAAATCGGTCGGGGAAGTTATGGCGATCGGCAGAAGCTTCCCCGAAGCTCTGCAAAAGGCGTTGCGCAGCCTGGAAGAAGGTCGCATGGGGTTGGGCGCCGACGGGCGTGACGTCATCCTGCACGACCATATAGACTCCCACCAGCTCCCTGATTGGCGGGAAATGGTGCGCCGCAAGCTGGCGACGCCCCGCCCGGAAAACATCTTTTACCTCCGACACGCCATCAAGCTCGGAATTCCGATTCTGGAAATCCATCAGACGACCGGCGTGGATCCCTGGTTTCTCGAACAAATCGCCGCTATGATCGAAGTGGAAAAGCGACTGCAAACGGCGGCGCCGAAAGGACGCGGCGATTTCACTGCGCTGCGCAGATCCCTGAATCCCGATCTGTTATGGAAAGCCAAGCGCTGGGGATTCTCGGACGTCCAGATCGCTCATCTGCTGAAAAGCGACGAAGCCACCGTGCGCAGACTGCGCGAATTTCACGAGATCCACCCCCATTTCCTGCCCGTGGACACTTGCGCCGCCGAATTCGCTGCCTATACTCCTTATTACTATTCATCCTACGAGTCCAGCG
>CAZFOX010000063.1:0-12196 GCA_964520565.1 uncultured bacterium
GATGGTTTCCAATGCCTGTTCCCGCGTCTCGGTGGGATTGCCGATCATAAAATAGCCCAGCGTCGTGATCCCCCGCCGTTTGGTTTTGGTGAACACCTCCCGGGTACGATCCAGGTCGATCCCCTTTTTCAAAATCTTGGTGATTTCTTTGGTACCCGATTCCACACCATAATGAACGCGATGGCACCCGGCGGCGGCGAGAGCATCCAATACTTCGTCGCTCATGGTATTGATATGAGCGCGGATATCCCACTTGATTTTAAGCCCGCGCTCGATTTTTTGGCGGCAGATTTCAACGACGCGGTCGCGGCGGATGGTGAAGGTATCGTCGTAGACGAATATCTCCTTGATCCCCATCCTTTCGCAGGATTCCATCTCGGCCACTACGCTTTCCGGGCTGCGGTAGCGGAATTGCTTGCCCAGGTGGGGACGGTCGCAGAAAATGCATTGCATGGGGCAACCCCGGCTGGTCATCATGGTGGTGATGGGCGTTTCCTTGGCCAGGACGGAGTAATAACGATCCTGGGGAACCAGATGGCGGGCGGGCATGGGCAAATCGTCCAGATGCTGGTTGAGAGGAACAAGAGGCGTCAGTTTGATCTCGCCGGAAAAATCGCGATAACCGATCCCCGGCACGGCCGCCAGATCGCGGCCTTCGTTCAACGCCTCCACCAGCTGCGTGAACGTCACCTCGCCTTCCCCTACCACGATATAATCCACTTCGGGGATTTTCAGCGTCTCCTGGGGATAGATATACACATGAGGGCCGCCGAAGACCACCGGAATGGAGGGATCGGCGCGTTTCACCGTCTTGGCAGTCAGAGCGGCGTCGATCAGGGTGAAGGTCATGGCCTGTATGCCGACGAGATCCGGTTTGCGCCGCCGAATTTCCTCTTCGATTTCCTCATAAGTCAAATGATCGAGAAGGGTATCGAGAATCTCGACGGTATGAGAAGAGTTCTGTTCCAGGTAGGCGGCAACGTAAAGCAGGCCGACCGGGGGATAGGCGCCACTCTCCTCATCCACCACGCTGGGCACGTTGGTGGTGATCATATGAAATTCAGGCGGTTGAATTAGTAATACTTTCATAAAGAGTCCCGGCCACAATCGAGCATTTCCATTATAGTATCCATCATCGGAGATTACACGAATTTCCCCGGATATCGCAAGACCATTCACTCTTTGGCCGGCAGATAAAATGGGGTATCATTCTTTTTTCATCATTCCACAGGAGAATTCTAGCCATGATCGAGCGATACACACGGCCCGAAATGGGGCGCATCTGGAGCGATCAATTCCGTTTTGAAACCTGGTTGAAGGTGGAAATCGCGGCCTGCGTCGCACACAATAAATTGGGGGTCGTTCCCGACGACGCGCTCGAGGAAATCAAAACCAAAGCCCGTTTCGAAATCGAACGCATTCAGGAAATCGAGAAGACAGTCGATCATGAGTCCATTGCGTTTTTAACAAATGTCGCCGAACACGTCGGCCCGGCCTCCCGCTACATTCACTACGGGATGACCTCTTCCGATAAACTGGATACCGCCACCGCCCTGCAACTGGTAGCCTCGGCAGATGTGTTGCTGACAGACCTCCGGGAACTCCAAACCACTGTCGGCGAACAGGCGAAGAAATATAAGAACGCCATCATGGTCGGGCGAACGCATGGCGTGCACGCCGAACCGATCACCTTTGGTCTGAAACTGGCCCTTTTTTACGAAGAACTGGGACGCCAGATTCTGCGCATGGAAAACGCCCGCGAAACGGTGCGGGTGGGCAAGATGTCGGGAGCCGTCGGAACGTTCTTCCACATCGACACCCGTGTGGAAGAAATCGTCTGCGAAGAGCTGGGGCTCAAGCCCGCCCTGGTCAGCAACCAGATCATTCAACGCGACCGCCACGCCGAATTTCTCGCCGCCATTGCCAACGCCGGGGCGACGTTGGAAAAGATGGCTCTTGAAATCCGCGGTCTGCAAAAAACGGAAATCCGCGAAGTCCAGGAACCTTTTCCCCCGGGCCAGAAAGGCTCTTCTTGCATGCCGCATAAAAAGAATCCCAACCTTTGCGAACGGATTTGCGGACTAGCGCGCCTGTTACGCAGTTACGCCATCACCGGTTTCGAAAACGTCGCCCTGTGGCACGAACGGGATATCTCTCATTCCTCGGTGGAACGAATCACGCTGGCCGACTCGTGCGTCCTGCTCGATTACATGCTGGCCAAGATGAACTGGATCGTTCAAAACCTGGTCGTCGATACTCAGCGTATGGCCAAGAATATCGAATCTTCGAACGGCGTCATTTATTCCCAGAAAATACTACTACTCCTGGCCCGCAAGGGTATGACCCGCGAAGACGCGTACCGGATCGTCCAGACCTGCGCTATGAAGGTGTGGGACACTAACGTGCAATTACTCGATGCTTTGAAAGAAAACAAAGAGATCGAGAGCCTGGTTTCTTCCCAGGAACTGGAGGAGTGTTTCAGCATCGAAGGACTTCTTCAGAACGTGGACTTTATTTTCAATCGAATCGGGCTGAATCCATAATCAAAGATATGAAATTCGGGTATCTGCAAATTCTTTCAAGGCTCCAAAAGTAATCTGAGAGATAAACTAGCAGAATCGCCTTGAAAGAATCTAAAAAAATCCATGAAAATCCTCATCACCGGCGGTACGGGATATTTAGGGCAAAAAATCGTTGCCGAAGCGCAGGCGCGGGGGCACGATGTGCGCGCCCTATGCCGAAAACCGCCGGAGGCGGGAACCTTTCCGGTTGGCGTCACAACCGCAACCGGCGATCTGAGCCGCCCGGAAACGCTGCGGGAAGCGATGCGGGATTGCCAGGCGGTTATCCATTCAGCCGGTCTGGTCTCCATCTGGCAACGCGATCCCCGCGATTTTTACCGTGTGAACGTCGAAGGCACGCAAAATGTCCTGCAGGCCGCTAGCGATTCTGGCATCGAGCGGGTGATCTACACCTCCTCCTTTTTCGCCCTGGGGCCGACTCAGGAACGCCCCGCCGACGAAACCTGGTGGAACCCGGACGAAACCTGTATGACCGAATACGCCCGCAGCAAACAGAGGGCATTACTGGCAGCTCGCGAGTGGATCGCCAAGGGATTCGATATCGTTCCCGTCTACCCGGTCTTGATCTATGGGCCGGGGAAAGCCACGCGGGGTAATTTCATTACTAAAATGGTGGACGATTATATTCATCGCCGCCTGCCGGGAGTGCTGGGAGACGGGGAAGGCCGCTGGACGTATTCCTATGTGGACGATGTCGCCCGCGGACATCTGCTGGCTTTGGAAAAAGGGAAAAAGGGCGAGAGTTATATCTTTGGCGGCGAAGACGCGTCGTTAAATGAATTATACGATCTGCTTCAGGTATTGACCGGTGTAAAACGTCCCCGGTTCCGGATTCCTTTTTCCGTTGCGAAGGGTATCGGCTGGCTGGAGGAATGGCGCGCCCGGTTGTCTAAAAATCACTTGCCTCAGCTGACCCGCGAAGTGGCCGAGGTCTATAAACATCACTGGCGTTACTCTTCGCAGAAAGCCATTACCCAATTGGGATACACACGCACACCCCTGAAAGCAGGGTTGATCCGAATCCTGGAATCGTTAGGTTTTTCGTTCCCCGAAGACCGTAAGACGATTCTATAACGGCAAGATTCGATCGCCAAAATCATAAGCCGGTTCTTTTCCGGTTAAACGAACTCCTCCGCTACCCGGGTGTTTTCTGCAATATGCCTCCGCCTCTTCCCCGGTCATTACCAGAAATGCCGTCGATAGAGCGTCCGCGTCGGCGGCGGTTGGGGCAAGAGACCAGGCGGCGCGAAAATCCCGAATCGGCTCGGTGGTTCGCGGATCGAAGATATGAGGGCCTTTGCGCAATCCAGAACCGCTCAATGCCTGGTTGAGCAGCGAAAAGCGGCGCAACGTTTCTCCGCTTTCGGGATGGCGGATCGAAACCGGCCATCCATCATCCGTAGGGCCATTTAAAGCCAGCACGGTACTCCACCCGCCGTGCAAGAGCGCCCGGCCGATATCCCACTCGCATAACATCGCCGCCATCCGGTCGAGCGCGTACCCTTTCCCGAAACCGCCCAGATCGATCTGCACAAACGCTCTTTTACACACGGCGTGACGAATCTTATCCAGTTCAAGACGATGCATGCCGGAATTTTCCCGCGCATAGGCGAGTTCGTCCGAGGAGAGAATACGGGACGACCGGGCAGAGTTTTTCCAGCAGTCCAGGAGCGTTCCAATCGCGGGATCGAAGGCTCCGCCGGTTTCATCGCAAAGTACTTTACAACGTG
This sequence comes from uncultured bacterium, assembly GCA_964520565.1. Classification (GTDB taxonomy): domain Bacteria; phylum Hinthialibacterota; class Hinthialibacteria; order Hinthialibacterales; family Hinthialibacteraceae; genus CAZFOX01. The sequence continues at coordinate 4,313 of CAZFOX010000063.1, forward strand.
TCAGGCAAGCGAAGGCATCCAGCCCGACACGAATGGTTTCTCCCGGGGAAGCCTGATTGATGCGGGAAATATCGCTGTTTTCAATAAACCGGCTCAGATCGCGTTCCAGCCGGTCCAATTCGTCGAACGCCGCACCGGCGGCCTGTCCCGCATAAGCGGCGTCCTCGTTTGCAATGTATATCTCGAACGTGGCGGCCATCGCAGGATGGACAAAACGATGCGCCTGCGCGTACCAGTCCGTATTATCCCAATCGAGACCGGTTCGATTCATCGCGTCCGTTTGAATTTTGTCTTCGTTTTCCAAGCCGTATTATTTCCATACCGTATCGGGATTCATCTCCGCCCAGGTACAACCTGCATAACCGAGGATACCCAGAGTCAGAACGATAACCCCGGCCAGATGGATTCGTAGCAGGCATGTTTGATAATCCAGGGCGAACAGGGGAAACATATTCAAAGCGATGGAAAGTATCACCGGCACGGCGGAGGCCAAAATCAACCAGAAGCATATCTTCTTGCCAAACCGCAGGCCACGAGCGGCGCGCTCTTCCGGCCGGTCTTCCCGCCGCAACCAAAGCCAATCGTCTTTGGTGAACCGGTTGCGGGAAGCATAGAGCACCGCCCACACCGCCAGTCCGATGGACAGCACGGGCGCCAGCGCCGCATGCGCCAGCAACGCATAGCCGGTTATCGAACGCGTCGCCGTATACGGGGAAGCGTATCCGGTCACCGAGAGAATGATAAACGCGATTCCAAGAATGGCGTATAGGATCGTTTTCATAATTGGTTTCTCGTTACTCGCCCGATATTTGCTTCCCGATATAATCCAGGACAATCGATAATCCCCGCAGCGCGAAAACCAGAAGCACGGCGATCAGGATTCCCGCCGAAATCAGGGTCACGATCTTGAACCAGGGCCGGAAATGGAACGACAGAGCCAGGGTTTTCACCTGCATGGCATCCAGATTCTGGAAGTCCACCATATACATGGGAGGCGGCGATAGGGCCAGGGGAGATTCAATCGCCACCGTTCCAAAGAAAAAGGGCGCATCCATCGAATGGCAATCCGTACATCCCTTTGCGCCCAGCGACTGTGCCGCCGGACGGACATCGTGCGCCATCGGCCAGAGACAGGGTTCCGCGGCCTTGTTTCGAATTGCGGTCAGTTTTTCGTCAGCCAGTTGGTAGACCTGTCCCCCGCCGATATACACCGCTTTACCAGGACTCGTTTCTTCACCCTGTAAGGCGGCCAACCAGGAAGCGATGGTATCCTCGCTCAGCGGCAGCCAACCGCTGGCCTGGGCGGTCTGAGCCTGCGCAATCCATGGAGCGGCGATTTGCCGAATCCGTTCCAGCGGCACAGGCGTAATCGAATCTCCTTCGAGAATGCCCCAGAAAGAGGGCCAAACCAGGTAATGAGGCGCGATCTTCCCATCCATGCCCTGGGCGAACACGGGTGAGAAGATTTGTGGCAAGGCTTCTTCCGATTTATCCGCATTGTGCAATCCCAGCCCGTGCGCGATCGATGTTTTGACACGATGCGCTCCCGCTTCCGGCCACGGCCCTGAATGGCAGGCCGTACAAGATAACTTTTTGAAATGTACCGGCGGAATGCCACGATGTTTCGGAACCGGCGCGCCCAGACGTCCATGTCCCGGTTTCTCTTGCGATATATCCCCCAGGTGGCAACCTTCACAGGAGGAAACCTCCGCCAGGGGATTGGAAGAAATTTCACTCTCGCCGGGATATCCACGAACGATGTTGTGATCCAATCCGTTTCGATGACAATCCACACATTCAAGTCCCGCCGCCAGATGAACGTCTTCATCCGCACGCCATGGTTCCGTGCGGTGCAATTCGAGGTCGAGCGTGGAGTGGCAATAATAACAGCGCTCCCGCGGGATGCGGCGGACGATGGAAAAGAAGACCTGTTTTTTCGAATCGAAAATGCCGGCGCGATACTCGATGCCGGGGGGAACGATCTTGGGATCGTCCGGCGGCTCGGGCATCATATAATCGTATGTATCCGGCATTTTCTGTGCCGAACCGTTGACGGATGCAAGGCCGCTGGTCGATGCCGCCGCCCACCGGAAATTTTCCCGGCCGATTTGAATGGCGGCCTCGCCTTGATCGTGCGCCGGGTCGGCGTCGTGACACGCCAGACAGTTGGCTTCCAGTTTACCGGACACCAGAATGCGCATGGTCTTGCCAGGGTTGGCGGTGGGTTCGAATTCCGCTACGCCGCCTCCCGGGAACTGCCGCCCGAAACGCCGGGAAAATTCCCACGGCGTCACGCCGAGGGCATCCGGTTTATGAGTTCCTGGCCATGCCCGATAGGAAAGGGGGATTTGAATTCCAGTCGAAGTATCTACCCAGATCCAGGGATGTCCCGGCCGTCCGGAGGGAATATCGTTCGCACCCGCGTTAAAATGCCATCCGCTGGTAATGACGCCGTAATTATGGCATTTCAAAGCGCAGGTCTGACGTATTGAAAAAGGAAGCAGGGGATCGTCGTCTGGAGATATCTCCTGACCGTCTTCATCCAGCAGGGGAATCCGATGCACTGGAACCGACCGGCTTCCTCCGTTCACATCGCCGATCAACGGTTCCGGTTCCTGCGCTCCGATCCCCATACTCAAGAGAGCCATCCCAATCAAAAAACCCAGTCGTTTTATCATGAACGCCATCCACCCGGTCAATAACTGTCAAGGTTGCCCGTTTACGCTTGAAAATCTTCCGGTTTCAATTCGATTCGCTGGCCGTTCTGCGCTGCTTCATTGATCTTCAGGACGAGGAAATTCGTCGCATAGGCGGTTTCAGCCGGACAGTTCAATTTTTCCGATCCGCGAACCGTGTTGAAGAAATTTTGCAGATGGGGTTGATACACCGATTCCTTGAAAGCCACCGGCAGGTTGTAACTCGGCGGAATGACGGTCTCCTGAACTTCCAGCGTGCCATCGGCGGGCTTTTCCGGCGTTTTTTTGGGCGCCGGCTGCGCCGATTCGAGAACGCCGATCTTGACCCATTTCTCCCAATCCGGCGCGGCGGGTTCACGGTATACCTTCACCCGCCCGGAGGCTTCCGAAAGGTAGAGTGTCCCTTCTGTTCCCATCAGATTTTCAAAAAAGCCGAAATTGCTGTTGGCATTGATGGTTTGATAGAAGGCGCGTATCGATTCCTTCTCTTTTTCATATTCGAAAATCGCCATCATCGTGTCGTACCATTCGTGAGTCGCCGGATCGTAATACGCCGTGGTTCCACTGGCCATAACCGATTTGGGATACGCGTTCATGAACCAATTGAAAACGTCGATCTGGTGCGATCCCGACACAGCGAACGGACCGCCCCCCAACGCCCGGTACCATTGCCAGTTGCGATATTGCGCCATGGAGGCATATCCGTATTGATTCAGAACGGCGTCTTCGAGAGCGGCCCGGCGCGGCCATCCCCGGTCGGATTGAACCGCCCGGTTCCACTGTCCGTTGACGGCCGTGACCTTGCCCAGCATCCGGGTTTCGTTGATCACGTGATCGAGAGAATACCGGTAAAGGGGATTACTGCGGCGTTGATAGCCGATCTGCAATAGTTTTCCCGTCGACCGGGCGGCCTGTACCATGGATCTGGCCCCTTCGTGAGTATTCGACATGGGGCTTTCGCAATAAACGTTGATACCCGCATTGAGACAGGCGATGGTCTGTTCCGCGTGGCAGAAATCGGGGGTGGCGATCAGGATGGCCTGGATATCTTTTTCTTTTTCCAGCATCGCCTTGTAATCGTTATAGCGGGTATGTTCCTGATTGAAACCCGTCAAAATTTCCGAAGCGCGATTGAGATTGTAAGTCTCCCAGATATCGCAAAGCGCCCGAATGCGAATACCCTCCATCTTGGCGCAGATGTTGAGCAATTCCTGCCCTTGCGCGCCCACACCCAGGATGGCGACGTTCAATGCGCTGTTGGCGGCTGTTTGAGCGACTGCATTGGACACCCAAACCAAACTGCCGCTGGCGAGAGCGGCGGAATGTAAAAAAGAGCGGCGATTTACGGATGGATTCTGGTCTTTCTTCACGATGTTATGACTCCCTAACATAATTATTAATAATGGCTTACATGGATTTAAGCGAGCCAGGGGCGTTCGCGGTTGAGTTTCTCCGCAAGAATTTTCTTGACGATCACAACGTCTTCCGCGATCTGAAAATCAAACATCCCGGCGCAGATAAAATCCGCGCCCTTCTCGTAGGCATAAGTGAAGCCTTCCTGGGGATGAATAGCGCCCGCGCCCAGAACCTTATAAGCGATCCAGGGCTTCTTCACGTTTTTCATAAACGCAATGGTATCTTCGGGCGTTTCTTCCCATACGCTGTCGTTCCGCGGCATGGGACCCGCCGACCAGTATTGCTTGCTATTGAGGGTTTTCATATAAAAATCGGGATCGAGTCCGGCTTGTTCATAGGCCTTTACGCTCTCTAACCGATGCCCGGCGATCCCGCATACGATCCCGTGTTTTCGAATCGCATCCAACGCTTTTCCCAGAACGTCGACTTTCCCCGATTCCACAAAACTATCACCGATACCCCCATGCAGAAAAACTCCGCATGCCCCCGCGTCCACTGCTTTATCGATATTGCCAGCCGGATCCGTCTCGGTCAACGTGGCCTGGGCGATCCACTGGATTTTGCCGCCGCGTTCGTCCCAATACCGGGTGATAATACGCAAAGTGTGCTCGTCCACGCGCAATATGGTGGTATTGATGCCGTGTTCTTCGCAAAGTTCCAGCGTATCCATCACCTTTTCATCGGTGAAGTAATGCTGAAGGAGCGAAGAAACATAGATCAAGTCGCGGCTATGAGCGAATCCACTAATCAGGTTTCCCCCGCAGATCAAACGGCTGATGGTTAAATCCTTGATCTTTCCCAGCGGGAAAGCGCCGGAAGGGGGGGGCGAAGGAGAATCGGAGGATTCACCCGCATAGGCCAGCAGGTTCTTTTCTTCGAATCGGAAGTTCAACGCCGTCCCGGCAGACGCCAAAGCGGTCTTTTTGATGAACTGGCGGCGGTCGTTCGAATTCGTCATGATTCTACCTCCTTAGGCAAACCATTCGCGTTCCCGTTTTAACGTCCCCGACAGAATTTGCCGGACAAGATAAGCGTTTTCAGCGATCTGAAAATCAAACATGCCTGCCAATACAAAATCGGCGCCATTTTCGAAAGCAAACCGAAAACCTTCCTGGGGATCAATCGCCCCGGCGGCCAAAACCTTGTACGCGATCCACGGCTTCTTCACGGTTTTCATATACTCTGCCGTTTCGGCGGGATCGGTACACCAACTCGTATCGCTCTCCATCTCGATATCCCCCGATGATTGGATATCGGCGCTGAAGCCGGTTCGATTGGCAACACGATTCACCGCCCCGGATCGGCTGGCATGAAACGTCTTGACGTAAAAATCGGGATTGACGCCCGCCTTTTCGCACTCCATCGGCACGCATAACAAATGTCCGGCCACTCCGGCGATCAGGCCGTTCTTTCGGATAAAATCGACAATCCGGCCAATCCGATCGATGCATTGGTTTTTCGTCCATCGATCGGCCAACACTCCCATCAGGAACGCCCCGACCGCTCCCCGATCGACGGCGATTTGTACGGTCTCCATATCGTCCGGGGAAGCGGGCTGGCATTGAGCGATCCATTGAATCTTGCCTCCCCGCTCGTGCCAGTACCGGCAAAGGATCCGGGTAATTTCCGTATCCCCGCTGTCGGAACCGACGTTCGTTACCACCGTGTCGATCCCCCGTTCCTCGCACCGTTCCAGCATATCGAAAATTTTCTCTTCGGAGAAATAATCCTTCAATAAAGACGATACGAATACCTTACCCCGCGTATGAGCATACCCGCGGATCAGGTTGCCGCCGCAGATCAACCGGCCGATCGATACATGACCGATTCGGCCTTGCGGCAGGAGGCCGGAAGCGTTTTCTTGAAAAACTGTCTTGGCGAAAAACGGAGGAACAGATGGATCGTTTTGCGCCAGCAGTATCCTTTCCTCACGGCTCAGGACTTTCGCCGTTCCAGTGGCAGTCGCAACAGGTTCCCGTACTCTATTCCGGCAGCCCATAGGGCGCTCCTGGCATATCCTCTTGTTTTCAAATCGCATTGATTCGGATCGGAGATAACGAAACCATGCATCATTGCAAAGTCTCTCGATCCCCGTCCAGCAAAGAATCATACAAGCACATCCTTAACGATTCATTGTTACACAGTCTTTCCCGCCCTGAAAGATTGCCATTACGCCTTTTCTCCGCTTGAATCGATATCCGTTTCCCCGCGATTCCTCGAAAAAACCTTATTGGCTTTAATAATGTTAGCCAAAGATATTTGAAATTCAGGTTTTAATAAAATCTTTCAAGGTTTAAAAGGTGTTCTGAGAGATTAACTCACAGAATCGCCTTGAAAGAATCTATTGCCAGTCGTAATTATCATCTCAAAGGGTAATTCCAACTCTCGTATCCACACTACCGTCTTTTGCTACGGCATATACAATTCATGTTCGTCATTCCAATCCCCCCAATGATCCGAAGGCGGCACGATACCGCAACGAATTGTATCTCGGTCCGAGGTTAATCGATCATGAACAAACAATGGAAACTGGCCATTTCCACATCGATCCCCCTGCTGGTTCTGTTTCTTCCGGCGTCTTGGTTCCCTCTCGCGTTATCGGCGATCGAACAGCGAATCCTGGCTATCTTCCTGTTCGCCTGTTTCTACTGGATTCTCGAACCCATTCCCGTCTACGCCACCTCCGTATTGGTGATTGTGCTGGAATTGCTAATGGCCTCCGACCAGAGTTTCTCCATGTTCCGCGGCCCGGCAGACGATCCCGCGTTCGGAACGGTTCTCAAGTATACCGAGGTCATGTCCACCTTCGCGCATCCCATCATTCTTCTGTTCCTGGGTGGATTCTTCCTCGCTTTGGCAACCACCAAGTACCGCCTCGATATCAATCTGACGCGCATCCTCCTCAAACCCATCGGGAACAATCCCCGCTTCATTCTTTTGGGACTGATGCTCATCACAGGCGTGTTTTCCATGTTCATGAGCAACACCGCCTGCACGGCGATGATGTTCGCCATACTCGCTCCCGTTTTGAAATCGCTCGACGAAAACGACACCGGGCGCATCGCCTTTATTCTGGCCGTCCCCTTCGCCGCCAATATCGGAGGCATTGGAACCCCCATCGGGACTCCCCCCAACGCCATCGCCCTGCGCTATCTGACCGGACAGGATTCCATTACCTTCGCCCAATGGATGAGTTTCGGCGTACCCTACGTTCTGGCGATCCTGTTCTTATGCTGGCTTCTTTTGATGTCTCTGTTCCCCATCCAATCCCGCGAAATCCGGGTCAAGATCGAAGGACGTTTCCTGACCCACTGGAAGGCAATGGTCACTTATATCACGTTCGCCGGAACCGTTTTGTTGTGGATGGTGGGCGAACTGTTCGATGTCAATTCCTACGTCGTCGCCATGATTCCCATCGCCGTCTTCTCGGCTACCCAGGTGGTTACCAAGGACGATCTGAAAACCATCAGTTGGGATGTTCTCTGGCTGGTGGCGGGCGGTTTTGCCCTGGGTTTGGGATTGGAAAAAAGCGGTCTCTCGTCCAACCTGATCAGTCATATCCCCTTCGCCTCGTTTCCCGCACTGTTGATTGTGGCGCTTTGTGCGGGTCTTGGTTATCTTCTGTCCAATTTCATGTCGCATACCGCCGCCACCAACCTGTTATTGCCGATTGTGGCGGCCCTGGGCGCCAGTCTTCCCAGCCTGGAGCCCTTCGGAGGACGAACCATGCTGATCCTGGCGGCGGCCATGACCTCATCGGTCGCCATGATTC
>CAZFOX010000064.1:0-6717 GCA_964520565.1 uncultured bacterium
AGTTTTTTCTCAAATCACCAGATTCTCTGCCCAGAACTTCGCACTCGTCAGTTTTGAAACGTATACTCATTTTCAAAATCAATATTAAGTTTAATATTATTCTTAAAATGCTCACATTTATATATGTGATCTACAATTAAAGGAATTTCTATAAAATATGTATGTAATATTTTAATAGCCACATCTAATGCTTCCCTATCTGAAAGGGGTCTAGAAACACGAATTTCTTCATTTTTCACAAAATCCTCTTTTGTAAATTCTTCCTTACCTTGGTTTACTGCATTCCTTATACGCTCTGCCAAATCAGGCTCTTGTTTATCGAGTGTTCTTAGTAGATGTTCATACACTTCTTTTGCTTTAATATTCTCACTAGACATTGAAAACCTCCTATATTAAATTATAAAATTAATTCTTCATGAATAAATCCACTACCCTTATCTCGCCGGAAATCAGTTTAGGCAATAAAACATCGCGTAGAGCAGTTAAAGTGCGGGAATGTTGCATTGCCGCTTTTATACGATGGAACAAAGGACATACTAATTGTCCAAATTTCTTAAAAATAACTGAATCAAAAGATGGAGACACAATTGAATAATGAATGAGGCTTTCAGCGGGTACACGTTGCCTCCCGCTTGAACCGGTCATTCGCTGTATTGCAAAAGTACGAAATTCATTACTCCTCGCTAGAAGATAAGCATAGACTAGAGGAATCGGTTCTCTTGGTCTCAGGACAATATATTCTGTCGAGCCCCATCCAATTTCTTCATCTTTCAAGAAGTCAACATATGCAGTTTTTCCATTTTCTAGACATGGAGTGATTCGAGCAACAAGCGTATCTCCATTCTTAAATTTCATTCCTGAACTGAATTCACGATCAATCCATGAGACAGGAGAATGGCCTTGTGTCGGCATTCCAGCCATATCGAGATAAGGCGCGACATTGCCTTTCCGAATTTGGCGAGGGGGATTAATTTCTAAAATTTCAGAAAGACTACATACCTTCCACCCCTTCGGAATCTCCCCCAGTTCCGAATCTTCGAACTCATCCGGGAAGAGGTCGGCGATGTGATTGGGCAGGCCGGGGTCGCGGCCTTCGGCTTTGGCGCGCACCGGATCGAAATCCACAAACCAGGATTTGAAAATCGCCCGCGCCATCGCCTCCAACGTCTCATTCATCCGCCGGTTCAGTTCTATCTTGTCGTCCAACGTGCCGAGGATGTGAGCGATGGCGCGCTGTTCAACTAAAGATGGTAAAGAAATTGGGAAATCACGTAAATAAGTTAAATTGATCTTAGGAACTCCTGTTGCCTCAGAATCTCGAATTATTTTATTTCTACTATTTGGAGATGATACAAAATAATAAACAAAAAGTGGATTTGCTATATTCTTATTTACTGATAATTTCATTTGATTTGACGATAATAAAAATATTTTATAAATCGGATGAGATGGTACTATCCCTGTTTGACCTATTGTGCCCTTTTTTGTAAAAATTATATCTTCAGGATAACAAATACTTCGTCTTAGCCTTTCGGCTGTTTCAATAGAAACATATACAAATTCTTTATCAATGAATTTTTTTAAACCTAGGGATAGATTTGAACCTCTTATTACAGGAATACCTGAATCAACATAACAAGAAGATGGTAAATTAGACCCAAAAGGACCATCAACAAATCCATGATCATTAGGAGAAGCAATTTCTCCTAATGTTAATATTCGCCAAGTACTCATTCTGTCCCCTATTATCATGTTATTTACTCTTTTTAAAAACCACTCAACGCCATGTTGTTGAATATGCCCGATCAATTTCTTATTTCGAATTTGGTTATAAAGTACGAGATCGACTTGTTGCGGGATCGAAAGTTCTTCTATTTTGGCGGAGAGATCGCTTTGGTCGTTCAGCGTCAGTTCGCCGCCAAATAAAGCCAGGTCGATATCGGAGGTGGACGTAAAAGTTCCCGTCGCCCGCGAACCGAATAAAACCACCCGCTCCACGCGAGGATTCGCGGATAAGACACCGATAATCGCCTTTCGATAGGAATCCTTCAGGCCGTCATTCATGATTGGCGCTTTCTTTCCAGGCGTTGCCGCCAGCGCATTTCATCGGAATTGGCCACGTTTCATCTCCCAGGATCTGACTGTTCCTCGACACGATCCAAATCGTTCAAGTTTTCCCAAATGGGGCAATCCTGCCAATTTTTGGGAAACCCCATGTTTAATCGTGGGATTTCCGGGTATTGATCCAGTAGCGTGATTAATCGTTCCGGCCACAGGCTTTGGGGAGCGATTTGACTGAGACAATACCGGCAAATTGTTAAGACAACAAAAATTCGATTGTTGGGAATGGGATCAGAAAAACTCCATTGTGGATGTTTCCGTGGATAAGGAAGCCGAGGTTTGATTCCGAGTTCTCGATTCCATAATCTTCCATGATGAGCGCAGACATTTCTAATCACATTGAGCGTTAAAAGCCAAGAATCTAATACAACATCAGGGACGCCGAAAAAGTTTGAAATTGTTTTCTGAATGGTGCAATCCACACCGCGGAATAGCGACAAGACGCTGCCAAATGTCATTACTTCCGTTGCCATCCAGATAGGCAGGAATGAATGACAATCTCCGTACTTTTTTATGAAATGATCGACAAAAGTCTCGCGGCTGCGTTCGATTTCATATTTTACCCGTTGGATAAAATCCTGGTATTTCTGGTTATCCAATTGGGGAAGAGAATTCGGATCATCGGCATAACTGAAAGCGCCGTATGTATGAGCGTGATGGTATGCGATCTGGGTTCGGACGGCGACTTCGATTCTTTCAATCGCATCCATGACTAAAATCCGTAGATGACGATCAAACGCATAACGGTTCCATACGGTTTCGAACGTCACTCCGGGTTTAAAGGAATCATCGGAATTGCGGAATGGATACCAATACCCACTCAAACGATAATAATTAACGGATTGAAGGCGTCGGATCATCGTCTCACGATCGCCTTGCATACCGCGTGATAAAAGAAGATCGGCTTGTTGTTCGAAGGAAAGAGGAGGCTTGTTATAAATCATGGCAAACCTCCAGAAAGAGCCATAAAAAAGAAAAACCCACCGAAGTAGGCATGCAATGCAGAGGCCCGGCGGGTGTGCTTATTTGTATTTATACTCGAACCAATGGAAAAATCAAGCCATGAAGTGAAATTGGACGCGGATAGTAAAGTAAAGTGATTGTGATAATGAATGAATAAAAAACCCACCGGCAGATAGCGTGTCTTGAAACAGAGGCTCGGTGGGTGTGCTGTCACCCAGTTTAAGGGATTGTGAAAGAAAAACAAGCGCTCTTTGAAGAAGTAGTTACCCGCCATAACCCAGCCCCTTCAAGTTCTTCCAAATTTCCTTATCCAGCCGGGCGGATTCGGCGCATTGTTCTTTTAATGTTGCCGTAAGCCGTTGCATCTTCTCATCGAAAGGTTCGCCGTCATCCTCGATGGCTTCCGCGCCCACGTAACGTCCGGGAGTCAGAACGTGCCCATGCTGGCGGATTTCATCGAGAGAAGCGCTTTTGCAAAAGCCGGGAATGTCTTCGTATTTTTTCTTGCACTGCTTATCGCCGCGCCAGGCGTGATAGGTATCGGCGATCTTTTGAATATCCTCTTCAGATAGTTCGCGATGCACCCGATCGATGAGCGTCCCCATTTTGCGGGCATCGATAAATAACACGTTCCCCCGCCGATCGCGGAACCGTCCGTTCTTCTTATCACGCGCGACGAACCACAAGCAGACAGGAATCTGGGTGGAATAAAAGAGTTGGCCGGGCATGGCGACCATGCAATCCACCAGGTCGGCTTCGATAATCTTCTTTCGGATTTCTCCTTCGCCGGATTGGTTACTGGACATGCTGCCATTGGCTAGAACGAAACCCGCGATACCCGTCGGGGCCAAGTGATGGATAAAATGTTGCACCCAGGCGTAGTTAGCGTTCGATGCGGGCGGAGTTCCAAACTTCCAGCGTTTGTCGTCCCGGATTTGTTCGCCGCGCCAATCGCTGTCGTTGAATGGAGGATTAGCGAGAACAAAATCGGATTTCAGGTCGGGATGCAGATCGCGATGAAAACTGTCGGCGTGTTCTTTGCCCAGGTTGCCTTCAATGCCCCGGATGGCGAGATTCATCTTGGCCAGCCGCCAGGTAGTGTGATTCGATTCCTGCCCATAGATGCTGATATCGCCGATCCGTCCGCCGTGCGCTTCAACAAATTTTTCGCTCTGAACGAACATTCCCCCCGATCCGCAACAGGGATCGTAAACCCGCCCTTTGTAAGGAGCCAACATTTCAACCAATACTTGAACGACGCATCGGGGCGTGTAGAATTGCCCGCCTTTCTTGCCTTCGGCACTAGCGAATTGAGAAAGGAAATACTCATACACCCGCCCCAGGATATCCTTGGAGCGATTCGCTTTATCTCCCAATCCAATTTTCCCGACAAGATCGATGAGTTGGCCAAGGCGCTGTTTATCCAGTCCGGGACGGGCATAGTCTTTCGGTAAAACCCCTTTCAGGGTGGGATTGTCGCGCTCAATCGCCGTCATCGCATCATCGACAATCTTTCCGATTGTCGTTTGCTTAGCGTTAGCGAGAAGATGTTGCCAGCGGGCTTCTTTGGGAACCCAGAAAATATTCTCGGCGCGGTACTCGTCCGCGTCTTCCGGATCGGCTCCCTGGGTGTGCTCCGCCAGTAACTGGGCGTGCTTTTCTTCGAAGGCATCGGAGATGTATTTCAAGAAGATCAATCCCAAGACAACATGCTTGTATTCGGCGGCGTCCATGTTATTGCGCAAAGCATCCGCCGCCTTCCAAAGTTCTTTTTCAAATCCCAGGTTAGCCCCATTACTCGTTTGATTCATTCCATGCCTCTTAACCGAACAGAATCCGAATCGTTAACATTATCTTACTAAAATAATATCTGTAGAAGCAATCCATCTGCAATAATTCTTATTATTTTTTTAGGATTAACAAAAATAATCACCCACTCTTCTTCTCCCCCCGTTTCCCAAAAACATCCTTCGCCTCTCGAAAGACTTTATCCCGATCGGCGTGAAGATACTTTCTAAAAGCCTCTCGGGAAGAATGCCCGGAAAAGAACCTAGCGGAGTACCCCAGTTGATCGAAGAACCGTGTTGAGAAAGTATGCCGAAGATCGTGATGCCCCAGCATCCTCCCATCCCGCTTGCGAATATGATCTAATCCAGCCTCCTTCCGGATCCGGTTCCAGGTCCTTCGCATTTTTTTCACGGGCTGGCCTTCCCAATAATCGATGACAAATCCAAACCTATCACATTTCGGAACCTCTTCCAAGATTTCTCTCGCTTGCCAGAGAAGGGGACGTGGAGCGGCCGTCTTGTTCTTTTGACGGTCGAGATGGATCAATCCAACCACGGCCTGATCTTCATCGATTTCATCCCAATTCCACAATTCAACATTTTCCCATCGAAGATTGACGCACTCGCTGTTCCTGAGTCCACAGAACAGCCCCAGGGCGACGTACCTTAAACCAGGGTGGGAAACTTTTCTCGCCGCTTTCAGCAAAGCATCGATCTGATCGTCGTTCAGAACATACCCATATTCCACATCTTCTTCGGAGAGCCTTCTTATCTGAGGAATCGTCTCGATCCAATCGATTTCCACGGCATACTTGAAGACACCTGACAAGGTGGATAGGATTTTATTGACGTATTGAGCCTTCAGCCCCTGGTTTACCAAATGTTTCCTAAAATCGTTGATCTCCTTGACCCGGATATCCCCCAAAGGTTTATCCTTCCCGAAAAAGGGAAATATCTTTTTTTCGATATGAATCACGAACATCTCCAGCGTACCGTCCGCCCGGTCGAGTTCCGCTTGAGAATAGAAAGCAATGCAGGCTTCTTCGATCGTCCTGGAAGAAGATATCTCCTTTTTAGTTATCGGGATGATTCCCTCTCGCTGGGCAAGTTCCTCAATGGCCCACTGCCTGGCGATCTTGAGTGCTTCAGTTCTGTTATCTGTACCTGTGGATCGTTCCGGACGACCGCCATCCTCGCCATAATAACGCCAGACCCACTTGTTGATCTGTTTCTTGAATTTGAGGTTTCCATAGGGAAGTTTTCCGGCTTTTCCCTGGTTTCCAGCAGTCATGATGAGCACTCCCGGCAGTCTGAATAAGAAAAATCCAGTGTTCGTTTTTATCCCCCTATTATCCCCCTATTTTTCAAAATTTTGAGGTTTTTTAAGGGTATTTGTAGAATTTGAAATGATTCGTAATTATAGTATAATAGGGAGGTTATATCAATATGAAAACAATGAGAAAAAGGTATGTTCTGGATTGTGGCTCCAGTGGCCGTGGGTTCAAATCCCATCAGCCACCCTTAAACTCCCCTGTCAATCCAAACCATTCCCACTGGAATCCCTCTCCCTAGCTGATTAACATTACTTTATTAAGAAACCGTATCGATCAGGCGTTTCGCGGTGGTATGAAACGGCAATCGGGATTCGCCTCTTTTTAGACGATTATGCAACCACCTAATCCAAACATAAATCCCCTCCCACACAAGGAGTTATGGTCGCCCGACCTGCTTTTCGGCATTCCCAAAATCGACCGGGAACATCGAATATTGATCGAATGCATTGACGATTTCCTTCGAGCTATCGAAGAAGGTCGAGGAAATGAGACCATCCAATCTACCCTTCAAT
>CAZFOX010000064.1:6727-9069 GCA_964520565.1 uncultured bacterium
AAGAACGAATGATGGAAGAAATTCAATTTTCGGAACGATCCGAGCATATTAAACTCCATCAAACATTCCGAGATAATCTATCTCGTATCAAAAAAAATCTGGAAGAACATGTCCAATCGCAACAGGCCACCGTTCAACTCCGTTTTTTGTTATTTACCTGGTACACCAATCACATCAAAGGCATTGATAAAAAATACGTCAATGAATATCGGGAAAAACAGGAGCATACCCCCAAGAAAAATCTTCACTTATGGTCGGAAAAATTGGTCTTAGGAAATACCGAAATCGACCGGGAACATAAATCCCTGGTTGAGATTATCGAGGAATTGGTTCAAGCGATCTCGCAGAAAAAGCATTATTCCAAAGGATTAATTGCCTCCACCACTCGATTCCTTCAAAATTACACCGATCTTCATTTTTCTCACGAAGAGGATTTATTGAAAAAAATCCAATACCCATTTCTCGAAGAACATCGGCAACTGCACCGGCAATTTACAGATACTATCCGGGATGTCACTCAGTTTATCCGTCAAAATCCCCAATCCGATGAAGCGCTACAAATGATACAAACGATTCTCGTATCATGGCTTGTTGATCATATCTCGAAAGAAGACCGTAAAATTATCTCGTATTTGACGTGATCCACCCGGACAGGGCAAGACACCTATTCTATCCCCCCTGGTTTCATCTATTTCTTTTCCCTGCTTTCCCCGATTTATAGGTTTTGACGGATAAAGGATGGAAAACATCTGTAAAGAAAGGTACGTTTAAACTCGAGTGGATTGAAACAAAAACCGGTATCGCTTCCGGCTCGCAAACCACCCAAAGCAATCAACACCGTAGAACCAATACATAACCAAAGTGCGCAGGGTAGGTCAAGCAAAGCGAACCTCATCAAAAAAGGCTATAATAGAGAATCAGGCCGGAAGGAGATGGATCAAGTTCATGAACGCAAATGTTGAAAAGATTGTGTCGGATGTGCTCGAATTGCCACCTGCAATACGAGCTTTTATTGCTGAAAAATTAATTGAAAGCCTCGATACCGATTCGGACGAGCCGTTGTCTTCCGAATGGAAAGCCGAGGTTAGCAGGCGCTGCGAGGAAATCGATAGCGGCGCGTCGCAGCTTCGCGACGCGGAATCTGTCTTTGAAAAAGCCGCAAAGGCTCTATCATGAAACCGATTCGGTTTCACCCTGACGCGGAAGACGAGATGATTGATGCGGCTGTGTATTATGAGTCGTTATAGCGCAACCTCGGCAAGCGTTTTCTATCCTCCGTTCAGGACAGCATTAACCGCATCCGAATCAATCCTCTTCTGTATCCTATTATCGATCGTGATGTGCGGAGATGTCTCACCAAAACATTTCCATTCGGCGTTCTTTTTAGAGATCTGCCCAATCAGATTGTGATCGTCGCTGTCATGCATCTCCACCGCGATCCTGATTGTTGGAAAAAACGATAAGTGGGTAAGGATAGGATCAAAGCAAAGCGAAGCCCACCGATGTACTTACTGTTGTCAATTTAATCCCCCGTGAAAAGCGCGGTGGCGTGGATTGGCGGTTATGATTAACGATTTTGCAATCCACCCATCCAAACACCCCCCTGGTTTCCTCAATTTCCTTTCCCTATTTTTCCCCGGATAATCTGCATAATTCCCCAGCAAATGTCTTTTAATACGATATGAATAAATCACACGGACTTAATAAGAGGGCATCTTATTTCTGGAAAACGTTTTTATTCCATGACCGGATGCCTATCTCATCTTTCGGGGGATAGAATCATGCTGTTTCTAACCAATCGTTTTCCCAAACAGAGCATTCGTACACGGGCCGGACGGAAATTCGATTTCGATCTCAACAATAACGCCGCCAGCAATTCGATATTCTACTGTGAAAAAACCGCACCAAACGAGTACACGGAAATCGGCAGCCTTGAATTTCTAAAACGCGTAAAAAGTTCGCCCTACAGACAGATACTCCTTTACATTCACGGCTTCTCGAATCTTCCAGAGGAAGCGTTCGACGCAGCACAGGAATTCCAAGACCTTTGCGATCGAAAAAGCGAGGGGGAAGTTTTCGTCGTCCCAATTGTATGGCCTTGCGATAACGACCTGGGAATCGTTAAGGATTATTGGGACGATCAAAAATCCGCCGATCAAAGCGCCTTTGCGTTCGCGAGAGCCCTAGGGAAATTCATCAGCTGGCGGAATTCCGAAGAGTACAATACCCAGGCGGATACCTGCTTGAAACGAATCAACGTTCTGGCTCACTCCATGGGGAACCGGGTACTTCGGGAAACGCTGGATGTCTGGAACCGGTACGATTTGCCCGACGGGGTACCT
>CAZFOX010000064.1:9079-9402 GCA_964520565.1 uncultured bacterium
CAATCGGGACAACGCGGCGAGCTGATCTGTGCCGCCTCGCGTAACGTGGTAGTGTATTTCGCTTCGGACGATCTGGCGCTGCGCGCCAGCAAGGTTTCCAATCTGGCGAACAAGATCGCTTCCCGCCGGCTGGGACACACTGGGCCGGAAAACATGGAACTCACTCCACGAAACGTGTATTCCGTCGATTGCGACGATATCAATACTCTCTATGACTTTCCCAAGGGACATTCCTACTTTCGATCCGGGGAAACAAGGGGAAAAGCCGGGCTCGTTTTCGATCATATCTTCTCGACCATTCTTTCCGGCCGGGTTTTTCCTGA
>CAZFOX010000064.1:9451-12181 GCA_964520565.1 uncultured bacterium
GGATGCATAGCATGGATAGTATTCTTATTGTTAACCGTAGCGGGTTGCGCAACACCGCAGGCGGTGAAATCGCTCTCGTCCGAACAGCTCAAAGTTCAGAAAGAATCCCGGAAAGCCTGTGGGGAATATTTTCAACTGATTGAAAAAGCGATCGGCAACACGATCCATGTATTCAAACAAGAAGAAGATCAGAACCTCCAGGATGAGATTCGAATCTTTCAGGAACAATACCGTACGGCGAGCAAACAAAACGGGGCGGATACAGTGACCTTACTTCAAGAGTTGTCTGAAAAAATTCAAAAAGCCACCGAGAATTCGAATCGGACAAAATCCACCTATGACCGGCAATATGAATCGTTACAAAAGAAACATCAGGAATTTTTAAACATGATGGACGCCATGGTGGACGCCCAGGCAACACTGGACGCATACATTCGGCTAGAAAAAGGTGACGAAGCTTTCGCCAACGCTTTGTTTTCCACTCTGGGTATCAATCGGCAAATCCTGGAAAAATACGAAGGAGAACTCCAACAAATATTACCGAATGCTTTGATTTCGCAGAAAGGAAAATAGCCATGAATATCGATGAATTGTACGGCCATCTGAACGATTGCCTCCATCATCTGCAAAAAAATCAGATCGACGATGACAGCAAATTGGAATTGGAACTATTGGCGATTCAGCTGAAAAGGCAAAAGCGCCTTCAGGTTTTCGATCCGCTGAAAAACCTGGACAACGTTACCATTGTGGATACCAGTCAATTATCATTACTGGTATCCCAAGTTCAAACGGAAATGAGCAACGAACAACGGCGCACTGAGTTGGTCCGAAAGATTACTTTGATTGCCAAAATAGGTCTGAAAGCGGCGGGATTGCCGATCCCGTCCTGACCGAAACGGCGTTCCTCTCAATTGCTGCGCAGGTATTTAGTGAGTATCAGTTTGTTGCCAAAGGCGGGGTCGTGAATATAGTCGACTTCGTCCATGAACGTTTTAATGATCTGAAGGCCATAACCCCGGTCGCGGGTACGATCCGTTCCCTCGTGAAAGGGAAGAGCCCGTTCGTATTGCTCCCGGAAGTTATTCCCCGAATCGACAATCGCCAGCCGCAAACAATGCTCCTGCACGGATATTTCGATGCGCACGCGGGTTATCGATGTCTCTCCCTCTTTTTCCCGGATGGAGACAATCGAATTCGAGCAGGCTTCATCGACGGCCATTTCCAGTTGGAGAGCGTGTTCCTCGGAGACGCCAAGATCGGCTGTGAGCGAATTAACGATTTTGCGGATTAAAACCAGATTGGACAAACGCGGTGTTACTTCGATCGAAAAATCGGGTTGTATATCCCAATGCCGATTCATATCTCCGCCTTTCCGGATCAGGTTCCATTCCGAGAACGTTCCAGAATTAATAAAGTCACATCGTCGGAAAAAGTGGGGACTCCCGTCCATCGCGTCACACTGGATAACGTGGTTTGCACGGAATCGTCCAGGGGTTTCATAGCAGTGGATCGCATGACATCCGCCAGGCGGTCGTATCCAAATTCCTGATCGCCTTTCATGGCTTCTGTAATTCCATCCGAACACAGAATAAAGCGGTCGCCCGGTTCAAGAACGATTCGTTTCGTTTGCAAAAACCGTTCGTCGCATGGCATGTTACTAATGAAGATGCCCGCCGGTTCGTAGAGATATTCAGCCAGTTCTCCGTTCCGGTTCACGAGCAAGGGAGGAATATGGCCGGCGCGAATCCAGGTTACGCTGGCGTCTTCCGTGTTGAGAATGGCATAGAGCAACGTACAGAATTTGGAATCGTCTCCGGGAAAACGATGGCAAAGTTTTTGCACAACTTTTTTAGGATCCAAGAGTTCGTCGGACGCACGAATGGATACGTTGTCATCCTCGATAGCGCCGATGGAAATCGATGTTTGATCGATCATGCGCGTGAGAGAAACCGACAGGAGAGCGGCCGGAACGCCATGACCCGATACATCCAAAACGTAAAACGCCCATCGTTTCTCATCGAGGCGAATAATATTGAGAATATCCCCTCCCACATATTCGGAAGGTTCGAACAACCACGAAAACTGAAATCCCGAGATTTTGGGCGGTTTTTCCGGGATGAATCCCCGTTGTACCTTGGCCGCCGCCATCAGATCGTGCCGCATCCGCTCGTTGGCGTTCTTCAACTCCTGCTCGGCTTTGATGCGTTCGGTGATATCCCAAAAAATCCCCTGGATACCAATGATGGAACCATCGGAAGCGTGGATCGGCGTTTTCACAACATGGACGTATTTTGTCTCATGATGAGAGATTTTATTTTCCTCAATATCTTCAAACGTTCGATTGTTGACGATCACTTTGCGATCGTCTTCCCGGTATTTTCGAGCCAGCTCTTCGGGGAAAAAATCGTAATCCGTTTTTCCGACGATCTCCTCGATGGGGGTCTCCAACAATCCACAGAATAATTGATTAACAAACGTAAAACGCCCATCTAAATCCTTGCAGAAAATATATTGGGGTATGTTTTCGACCAGAGAATAATAAAACGCTTCCGAATCTTTGAGTTTCACTTCTTTTTGCAGATTCCGATTGTTTTTCTGATTGTTCGATGAATCGTTTGGAATATTTTTTTTACTCATCAGACCTGTCCAAATACCTTACTCCGCCTTCGGAAAGAGAATCCTTTGCGGGATTTCCCATTCCCTCTTCAACCGCTCATTTTAGTGGAACGC
>CAZFOX010000065.1:0-521 GCA_964520565.1 uncultured bacterium
TACGCCCACAACGCCGCTTACTTTGATCGAGGAACAGGAAATGATCCGGCGTTTTCGTCGGGGCGATATGGAGGCGCGCCGCCGGTTGATCGAATGCAATCTCCGATTCGTAATCAAAATGGCCTTGAATTTCCGCAATCAGGGAGCTTCTCTGGCCGATCTGATTCAGGAAGGCAATCTGGGATTGATCGAAGCCCTCGAGAAGTTCGATCCTTCCAAGAATTGCCGGTTGATCACCTATGCCTCCTGGTGGATCCGTTTGTACATGCAACGCTCGATCGAACAGAAAACCCGGCAGATCAACCTTCCTATCAATAAGACCGAAATCCTGCGGAAAATCCGCAGTTGCCAGGATAGTTTCTTGAAATCGAACGGACGAATGCCGACTCCACACGAGATTGCGGAAATCACGCAAATTGAAGTTGACAAGGTTGAAGAGATCGACGATTGTTCGCCCTCGTTTCAGACCATCCACGCCAGCGACGATCAACATCCAGGCTGGGAAAGCATCCTCATCGACG
>CAZFOX010000065.1:536-10014 GCA_964520565.1 uncultured bacterium
CAGCCTCTGGAACGAAGAAGCCATCAACCGCCTCAGTTCGGCAATGGAGGTTCTCAACCACCGGGAACGGGAAGTAATCAGTCACCGTTACAACCTGTTCAACGGCGGGAAAAAATTGAGCCTGCGCAAAGTCGGCCAACTTCTCGGATTGAGCGCCGAAGGCGTACGCCGGATAGAAGAACAGGCCATGAGCAAACTGCGCCGCCCCAAAAACCTGGAAAAAATCGAACCCTTATTTGCGGCATAACCGCAATCGTAACAACGCGTTTTCGTTCTTCTTTTCTTCTTCCCCCAGCCGCCGGTTTCCGACCGGCGGTTTTCTTAGGAATATCACTTTGTATCTATCGCGAAAGCGCCTCTATGAATACGGAATACCCTTCTCCCAAATCCAACAATAAATAGACTGGATTAAAACCCTTGCGTTTCAATCGCTTCGTGGCAAGGTACATCCATCATGCTCTGGAAACGTATTTTCAACACCCTGATGGTTTTGGCCGTATCGACGGTGGCCGCGTGCCTGATCTACCCGATGGTATATACGGTCATCCACCAGTGGATGGATTTAGCCTACCCGCCCGCGCGCGTGTTTCGCCGCGTTTGGATGCTTACCGTGTTGGCCGGGCTCATCCTGTCCCGAAAAAGGTTGGGGATACGCCATCCAGGCCAGGTTGGATTTTCTCTCAATCATCACTGGCTGCCGAATCTGAGTATCGGCTTGGCTGCCGTTTTTACTTTCCTGGTGGGACTTTCCGTTCTCTACCTAACGATCGGGGCATGGCGGTTTCCAGAAACTGTTTTCACCGAGAAACTCCTGCGGAAATTCATGCAAGGATTCATTCGGGGAACTCTCGTCAGCGGCCTGGAGGAATACGTCTTTCGCGGTTTGATTTTTCTTTCCTTCTGCCGGTATTGGGGCTGGATTCGCTCAGCCGTGGCCGCCAGCGCAATCTTCTCTTCCCTTCACTTTCTGGAGGGACGCGGAACGGAAATCCTATCCAATCCCGCCTCCTGGAACGCCGGTTTTCGCATCTGCGGCCTGTTGCTTTCGAATATGGTCAACCATTTCAATCTGTTTCCCGACGCTATCGGCTTGTTCGTGGCGGGGATGGCGTTATGCCACGCCGCCTGGCGCACCGGCTCGTTATGGTATGGCGCGGGATTGCACGGCGGATGGGTATGGTTTTTCACATTCAGCAGCGTTTTGTTTCCTCCGACAGGCACAATCGGAGCGTTTTGGATCGGCGGCAACCGCCTGTTCAACGGCGTTATCCCCATTCTTGCCATGTTGACCATATTTCCGTTCACGGAATGGCTAACGCGGAAACAATTTCTGTATCGTTCCGAAGGTAAGAAAAAGTCGGATCAGTAGTTAAACCGTCTGGAATTACCGGTTTTTTCTCTCCACCCGTAAAGATAGATTTTCCCTATCCCACTGGGGGTGAGCCAGGGTAAGAGATGTGATATTCTCCCTTGGCCTGCGGGCGGGGACGCCCGCGCTCCATCAATTTCCTCTCACTCCGGGTGAGGGAAAGAAGCGTAGCCTGCCATTTCCCTCTTATCTCCCCAAAAACCGGAAAATTTGAATGAACTTCGTCCACCCCTCAATCTGAATGTTGAATAGGGGGAGAAAGATAAATACGATCAAAAGAACGGAACCCAACCAGAAAAATCCGCATACCGTCAGGTGAACGTAAAATTCCGTCCAATCCTTATCCAGATAATGTTCCTTGAGTATCAAAATATCGCGAGGCAAACGATTCAAAGTCTGCCCGACAAACAAGAGCACAAAGACCGCCGCCAACGAGATCAGCGCCATAACATCCCCCTCCCGAATGATTCCCTTTTCAGCATACAACGATCTTCACGCCGCAACGTTGCATGAACGGTAAAAAAAAGAGTGAGGTGATCCCGGCTCGGTGGGAACCTCGCCCTCCTGATAATTAATCGAGATGGAAAGACTCAATCCCCATTCTTCTTCAACGTAAAATCCATCTTCACGTTCCGCAGAGTGGTTTTGAGTTTTTCGTAATAGGCGGGATCGAGTTGATCGGTTCGCCGCAGGGGAAGGATCAATTCGCGATAGATTTTTGGTACATCGAAGAAGAGGCTCTTCGTTTGCGGCCGGTATCCGTTCGCCCGCGCGCGCAATCGTAACGTCGCCAGGCAATCGAAAGAAAAGTCACCATCCTTCGCGGAAATCGTTTCCGTTGTTTGGCTGTCTTCCAGAGCGTATTCGATCAAGTCGATATCCGCCTCCAGATTTTTCCCCGTTGCTGCATCGGTCACGGCCCCCATCACATGCGCCCGCACCGGTTTGGGCATGGGGAAAACATCGGGATGCGAATAGATTTTTCGGAAATAGAAGGGGCTGGAGATCGCGACCTGACGCTCGCCGGTGGCATAGACTTTCACGATATACCAGGAATTCTCTTTATCGCGCAACTCCACCGAATACCGATGCGAGACGACATTACGATCCTTCAATTTCACCGTTTCATACAATACCCCATTGCGGACAATCTCGATACGATCCAGGACGGGGCGATTCGAGCGGTGTAAGTAATCGGCACCCGGCGAGAAGGCGTCGACCGACAACACCACCGGCTTGTAATTGGCGGGGAACGCCGATCCCGGCGGGAGTCCGTTGACGTTAAGGCGCATCAGCGGGCCGGTGGTTCCATAGGTACGGCCTCGCTTGATGGCGTCGATGATGGCAGCCGCCGTGGGATATTTCGCGCCAAGGTACACATACGTCCTTCGGTTGAACGGTCTCGCGTCGTTCCGGTCGTAACACGTATCGGTAAACGCGCAGACGCCGATTTTATACCCCCAGTTTAAATAGAAAGCCCATATCGCCATCGCGTTCCGATCGTCGGGATCGTCCGTCATCCAATCCACGCTGGGAACCAATGCCGGCGCAGTTAAAACATCGAAAGGCAACTCGCGGGCGATATTGGCGGGGCTGTTCTCCGTTCCGCCGTATTCGCGGACCGGATGCGTGTAGAGGCACAATCCTCCTAAATCCAAAACCTGCCGGAGTATTTCGAAATGAGCCAGTTGTTCGTGTTCCCCCTCGGAATAGGAATACTCGTTATTGCCGATTTGCGTGTTCCAATCCTCAACCGGCCCCGCGAGTAACGCCATATGCCCCAGATGGTCTTTGGGGTATTCGTCGCCGATGAAAACCGAGAATTGGTCGTCCGATAGTTTTCCCGCAATCGCCCGGAGTTCGTCCAGCGTGGGATTCTCGCCGGGAACGCCCGACCAGGCCGAATTGAAACTGCTCCAGTCGCCGCCCTCGGATTGGGCGATACGAACGGCGGTTTGCAGATTGATCGCGAACTCTTTCTCGCCATGAACGACATGCTGGTGGGCGTCGCCCCCAAACCAACCGAATTGGGGAAGATTGACAACCCACTTCAGTTTCTGGTCCAGCGTTTGGGTTTTACCGGCCTTTACCGTTACTTCGCCAGTAACGGTTTCGTGCTGAAACGGGCGGGATATCGCGTATCGATAGGTATCGGGGGTGATGGACAGAATCGTATCGCCGGATATCCAGATACGCGGCTCTCCCTGGTACGTCAACGGCTTTCCCAAAGCGTCCAATCCCCAGAAAGAATTTCCTTTGGAATCGGTCAAGGAGAGACAGCAGGGAAGACGTAGGCCTTTTTCATCGGCAACCTTCACATGCAACCGCACCGCCTGGGGCGAAGAAGCATCGATGTACGAGATATCTTCCGCCTGCACCAGGCAAGCGAAGCTGAAAATCCAGAAAGGAAATAATCTCATTCGCATTGAATTCTACAACGATCCACTGGCAATCAGCCTCCAGATCTGCGTCACAAAGAAGCAGACGGTAACGCCGATCGCCACCGGTAGTAATGCCGACACCGCCGTCCATTTTACGCTGCGGGTTTCTTTCCAGATCGTGTAGATAGTTGTCGAACAGGGATTATGCAACAGACAAAACAATAAGAGATTAACCCCCGTCAATAACGTCCATCCTCCTGCATTCAACAACGACGCCGTATCCGTATCGTTCAGTTCGAACATGACACCCGCGCCGGAACCCACATCCGCAATGCCGGTCGTCAGAACGGTGAGCATCAAGATCGTCGGGATCACGATTTCATTGGCGGGGATGGCAATGATATACGCCAACAGGATCACGCCGTTGAGACCCAACAACATGGCGAAGGGATTCAGAAAATGAATTGCATGCTCGGCGATAGTCAGATTTCCGATGGAGATATTGCATAACAACCAGATCACCGCTCCGGCAGGCAGCGCGAAAACAATCGCCCGCCATAAAACATAGAGAGTGCGGTCGATCAATGAGGTATAAAGGGTCTGCAGAATGCGGGGAGGCCGGTACGGGGGAAGTTCCAGACTGTAAATGGAGGCTTCACCGCGTAGAAGCGTATTCGACAACATCCACGACACGGCGAAAGTGAAGAAAACGCCCAGCATCATGACCGCCAGAACCGTTCCCGATGAAACAACCGACGCCAACACGGGGGACGACACGGCGGAACCTATGAAGATCGAAGAGATTAAAAACAAGGTCGGCCAGCGGCCGTTACACACCGCGAAGTTGTTAGTGATGATGGCGATCAGCCGCTCGCGGGGGCTGTCGATAATCCGGCAGGCCACCACACCGGCGGCATTGCAGCCATATCCCATGCTCATGGTCAACGCCTGCCGTCCATGCGCGCCCACTTTCTTGAAGAGGTAATCCATATTAAACGCCACACGCGGCAGATAACCAAAGTCTTCGAAAATCGTAAAGAGCGGGAAGAAAATCGCCATTGGCGGCAGCATCACGCTGACGACCCAGGCCGTCGCCAAATAGATTCCATCGAGCAAGAGTCCATCGAGCCACCAGGGCAACCCGATCTGGGCGGCAAACTGCTTCAACAGGGGATGCACCGTATCCAACAGCAAATTCGAAAGCAGGCCGGATGGAACGTTGGCCCCGCTGATCGTCGTCCACAAAACGCCAGCGAGCAACAGAAACATGATGGGAAATCCGGTGATTCGGCTGGTGAACAGCCAATCCAGCGTCCGGTCCCAATTCCGCTTTTTTTTCTCCTCGACTGACACCACTTCGCCCGCGATACTCGCCGCTTCCACAAAAATCGATTCCATCAGCGATTCGTGAATTTTGTCGCCGAGTTGCCAGCGCAGAGTCGCCGCATCCGTTAGAATTTCCTCGGTTGTGATTGGCCGTTCATTCATGGTTGTCCTCCCGAGCGGCAAGCGATGGGGCGGGATTGCCCGGCAGGGAGTCTTCATACAGATTTCGGAGTTCGCCGCTCTGCACGGCGGCGATCATGCGCTTATCGCCTTCCAGCATTCGCAAAGCCACCCAGCGTGCATTGGGCAATTGGGGATACACAGTTTGGATCTTTTCCACCAGGTGTTGAAGCGCATCCTTGAGGGCGGGCGGTTCGTTCTGAATGCGGTAGGGATAACAAATCCGCGCCCCCGACGCTACGTCGTAAATCGCTTGCAGCAGGCGATCCAATCCCTGCCGCTGCCGGGCCGCCGCCAGAATCACCGGGATTCCCAGGCGATCCTCCAACTTCTGCGCATCGATGGAAATACCGTGCCGCCGCGCTTCGTCGATCAGATTCACACAAAAAACCGCGCGGTCGGTAATCTCCAGCACCTGCAAAACTAGGTTCAAATTTCGTTCCAGCCGCGTGGCGTCGGCGACTATAACGGTGACGTTCGGCCGCCCGAACAGAATAAAATCGCGCGCCACTTCTTCATCGGGGCTGGCCGACAACAGCGAATAGGTTCCCGGCAAATCGACGATCAGAAATTGTTTGTTATTGTATGAAAAACCGCCTTCGGCGCGCGTCACCGTTTTCCCCGGCCAGTTGCCGGTATGCTGGCGCAATCCCGTCAGCGCGTTGAACACCGTGCTTTTCCCCGTATTAGGATTCCCCGCCAGCGCCACGATGTAATCGAAATTCTGTTTCTCGATTCCCAATTTCACCAGATTGGCCCCGGCGCACGATCCACAGGCCGGAGTGGGAGAACAGGTTGGATTCGTCATCAGGCGGCTCCCTTCACTTTTTCAATGTAGATCATATTCGCCAGATCGTTCCGCAGAGCGATCGAGGTATCCCGGACGCGATAGGCTTTGGGATCGCCGAACGGCCCATTCAAATCCGCCGCGATCGGCGTTCCCGGAATAATGCCCAAATCCATCAACCTCCGCCGCTCGTTCCCCCGGCAATGCGGAGCGAAACGAATCACTTTTCCGGTCTCTCCAACCTGGAGCGACGACAGCGTCTCGTTGAAGATTTCCTCCCCTCGCTGTTCCGGCGGAGAAATCGCCATGATCCGCGACGCCACCGCTGGAGCGAGAACGTGTTCGTTCTGCTGCGAACCGAACCGGATTCGCTGCGGCGACATCTCCAGAATCCGCATCTGCATGCCGGGTACGATCCCTTCCGCCACGATCTGCGAATAAAGCAGTTCCGGTTCCTTATCGATCCGGGTCACAATGATGACATCGCCGGTAGTAAAAGCGGTGACCGGTTGCCCCATCGGAGGACCGATCACACCGTCCGCGGATGGAATGGGCGCTCCATGCGGATCGTACAGAGGATTGCCCAACTGCTCAGCCAGAGCTTCCAGTTCCTCGGGTGTAGTGGAATGCTCCAGGCGTTCCGCCTTGCGATGCCATTCGTCTCCACGAAGACCGGTTTCATCCGCCAGATACCGTTCCCAGAGACGGTGAGCGCGCACAATCCGCAACGCGTAAGCGCTGCCGTCTTCCGTTAGCCGGTAACCGCCTTCCACTTTCTTCACCAGACCCCGCGCTTCCATGCGGGATAGAAGCCCTTCCGCCTTTCGGCGGCTGATGGAAAGTTTCACAGATAAAGTATCCGCCGTCGTCCGGTGTTGCATGTATTCATGATTAAACAAATGCTTGAGTGCGTGTTCGATCCGGGTTCGCCGCGTATTCAAATGAATGTTGCGCCAGAAACTGACCAGCCCCCAACGAGGCCAGAAAAGCAGGCACAAAAACAATAGAACGGCACCGCCGATTGCCAGTAAAACGCCTGGATGCATGGCCATTCCTTCCTTTCCGATACTCAGTATCCTCATTCTACCAATCCATCGAGTATCGCACGCTCCATGTTTTCACTCGGTGGGTGAATTGTATATTTTCCCTTCTTTCAATCAATCTCGATTCCAGCAACCGGCTTGAAACAGATGCATCCATTCCCGTCATTTCGCTTGACAGAAGAGCCGGATTTTACTATATCTGGAATAACAGAGATTCCAGCCATTCGCTATTCCGTGTATGGGAGTTATGACTATGCAGACAATCCTGTTATTTTTCGCGTGTTTCCTCGTTTCGGCGCTGACGGCAATGTCCTCTGAATTGAATGTTTTCTCTGACCAGACCGACGCCCTTGCGCCCCAGGACATGATGACGGTCTACCTGCGTAACCTGACCTGCGAAGCCTGCGACCGTCGCGACGCCGCTTACGAACAACTCAAAACCCCCGAACAACTGCGCGATTACCAGATTCGGATGAAGAATTTTTTTATCGAGCAATTGGGCGGATTTCCCGAACGCACACCGCTGAACGCCCAAATCGTCGACCGGCGCGAATTCAAAAATTATCGAATCGAGAAAATTATCTACGAAAGCCAACCGAAATTCTATGTGACGGCCATCCTCTATTTGCCCAATGCAAGGCCTCCCTTCCCCGCCGTGCTTTTCCCCTGCGGCCATAGCGAAAACGGGAAAGCCTCCGAAGCCTACCAGCGAGCCTGCATTCTTTTGGCGCTGAACGGGTTCGCCGTGCTCTGCTACGATCCCATCGACCAGGGCGAACGCTTTCAGCTGCTCAAGGAAGACGGCTCTCCGCGGATCGGTGGAACGCTCGGCCATACCATGACCGGCGTGGGCTGCATTCTGTTAGGCCGCAATACCGCCACCATCCGCATCTGGGACGGCATGCGCGGCATTGACTATCTGACCGGCCGCAAGGATATCGATCCCCAACGGATCGGATGCACCGGAAACTCCGGCGGTGGAACTTTGACCAGTTACCTGATGGCGCTCGACGACCGGATCGTTTGCGCCGTACCCAGTTGCTACCTGACCACGCTCCGCCATCAGGCCCCCCAGGATGCGGAACAGGATATCCACGCCCAAATCGATTTCGGGATGGATCACGCCGATTACATCATGATGCGCGCTCCCAAACCCACTCTCATGAGCACCGCCACACACGATTTCTTCGACATCAACGGTTCCTGGTACGCCTTTCGCCAGGCCAAGCGGTTTTATACCCGCCTGGGTTTTTCTGAGCGTGTCGATCTGGTCGAAACCGACGCCGAACACGGTTATTCGATCCAACTGCGCGAAGCCATGACCCGCTGGATGTTGCGCTGGCTTCGGGGAATCGACACGCCGGTCACCGAGCCGGAGTTTCCCATCCTCACCGATGAAGAGATTCAGGTGACTCCCACCGGGCAGGTCATGCGCATGGAAGGCGCCCGCTCAGTCTACGATCTCAATCTCGACCTGGAGAAGCAATACGCCGAAAAACGGCGGCTATTCTGGCAGAATACCCCCCGAGAGCAGGCCTTGCAAAAGGTACGGGAATTAAACGGAATTCAACCTCTTCAGGAAATGCCGGATATTGCCGATGTAGAAGAAAAAGGCGTTGTTAACCGGGATACTTACCAGATTATGAAATTGAATATGAAGATAAAAGAAGGAATATCCTTACCCTTCTTCTTAATCGCCAATCTGAACGAAAAAAAAGCCAGAACCGTTTTGTATGTGAACGGCGCGGGGAAAAACGCCGACGCCGTTCCCGGTGGGCCTATTGAACGGTTGATTCAGGAAGGAAATACAGTATTGGCCGTGGATTTGAGGGGTATTGGTGAAACCGGGCGGCTGGAAAGCGATAAAGCCTGGGATGAGTATTTCGGACCCGACTGGCAGGATTTTTTCTCCGCCTATATGTTGAATAAAACCTACGTCGGCATGCGCGCCCAGGACATTCTCACCTGCGCGCAATACCTCAGCCGTATGCGGATTGGTGGTGAATTCTGTCAGACCCATCTACTGGCCATCGGCGAAGCGGGAATCCCCGCACTGCACGCCGCTGCCCTCGAACCGCAGCTGTTCGAGACCGTCACGATCAAAGATACGCTGGTCTCCTGGTCGAACGTGCTCCATCATACCATTACAAAAAACCAATTGATCAACACAGTTCACGGAGCCTTACAATTTTACGATCTCCCCGATCTGGCGGCCTGTATTCCGGAAGGAAAACTCATCATCGAAAATCCGGTAGAGGCCAACTAAAATCTTGAGATGGATAGAGCACTGAAAAATCGTAAATCGTAGCCCACTCAAATCACTGATTCCATACGCCACCCGTTGGATGGGACGAAGCGCAGCGTGTCCTGACTAAAGCGTCTATTTCGTAGG
>CAZFOX010000065.1:10028-11327 GCA_964520565.1 uncultured bacterium
TAAACAACCGCTCTCACCACGGCTCGATATTTTCCCCACACAGGAGTAGCATGAAACCATGCGATTGCGTTAATCTATCGGAGTATTTCATCGAATTTTGAAAGAGGAGAGAATCATGCGAAAAGGCCGAATTGTTTTGTGGACACTGTGGGTAAGCATGGCATTGATCAACATCTCCTTTGCCGGAAACTGGGAGTTTCTGTTCAATGGCGAGAACCTCGATGGCTGGAAGGTGGTAGGAAGTCCGGAATGGAAGGTGGTCGACGGCGTTATCCAGGTTCAAGGAACCGGAGACAAGATGGGCTGGTTGATCGCCGACAAATCGTATTCGAATTTCATATTCCGCGCGCGTTTCAAATGGACGGGGGGCAATAGCGGGATCCAGATCCGCAGCCGCCTGGATGGCGAGAAGATCGTCGGTTATCAATGCAACCTCGATCCAGGCCGGCCTTTCGCGACAGGTTCCCTGATCGATGAAAACGCCCGAGGTATGTTGCGTGAAACGGAAATCTCCGCGGAGGAACTCTTCAAAAAGGGAGAGTGGAACGAGTACGAAATCTCCGCCCTGGGCGACCGCATCGTCATCCAGGTTAATGGATTCAAGACGGTCGACCTGCGCGATCCCAAAGGGGATAAGGAGGGCATTATCGCCCTGCAGATGGATCCCGTCCCCGGTGCGGCGATGGAATGGACCGACATTCGGATTCTAAAAGTACCCGCCGGCCACGATTGGACATCCCTCTTCAACGGCAAAGATTTATCCGGCTGGAAACCGATGGGGGATGCCGACTGGACAGTAACCGACGGAGCCATCTATGGCAAGTATAAAAACAAGCAATACGGCTGGCTCCTTTCCGAAAAAGAATATAAGGATTTTCACATGTCGCTCCGCTTCAAAATGCCCAAAGGCAATTCGGGCATTCAGTTCCGAAGCTGGGCGGTGGAGAGCGAGAAAATGGTACATGGATTTCAGGCCGATCTGGCTTCGGACAGCGACTGGATCAGCGGCCATCTATACGATCAGAGCGAGAAAGGGATCACCGCCAAACCTTCCTTCGATACCAGCAAGATTATCGATTACAATGGCTGGAATACCTACGAAATCACCGCGATCGGGCCGACGGTTGAACTGTTCGTCAATGGAATTAAAACCATCGAGCATAACGATCCCGAACGAAATAAGCCGGGAATCTTTGCCTTTCAAATCCATTCCGGAATCGAGATGGAAACCTGGTGGAAAGATATCCGCTTGATCGAATTCAAGTAATACCGGATCATGAAACCAAAGAGTACGAAGGA
>CAZFOX010000065.1:11337-12146 GCA_964520565.1 uncultured bacterium
GGCCGAACAGCCCCGCTCCTTGTTTATAACGCATTTACACTGAGTTCTTCAACAAGCCAAATCGAGGAACAATTTCCTATCAAATTAAAATGGGAAAAAGTTGGGTGCGGGTTTGAATATTTTTACTAGATATGTTTTAATATAGAGAAACAGATGGGATGTTCGCTTGAACTCTATTCGATCAGAGACGTGCGAGATAACTCATCATGACAGCTCAACTATTCCTCATCGCATCGCTGTTCTTTCAAATGGGGGCTTTCGTTCTCGTTTTACGATTAATTCCGGTCACCAAAAATCGATCCGCCTGGTTATTAATCGCCGCTGCCGTATTGCTCATGGCGCTGCGCCGGGTGACGACGTTAATCCAAACGTTTCTACTTTCCGAAGCGACTCCCTTGGATGAATTTGTTGAATTGATTACTCTAATGATCTCCCTCACCCTCTTTGGAGGCCTCTATCGCATAGAACCCCTCTTCCTTTCCCGCGATCGATTGATTCGCGAGTTGGAAAAAGCCTTATCCGAAGTCAAGACACTGCATGGATTGATCCCCATTTGCGCGGCCTGCAAAAAAATTCGGGACGACAAGGGATATTGGACACAAGTGGAAACCTACGTTCGGGAACATTCCAGCGCCGAGTTCAGTCACAGTCTCTGCCCGGAATGCGCCGCGAAAATGTACCCGGAATTTGCGGATACAATCGATGCGTCAACAAACGATCCACCTGAATAAAAAAGGGGCAAAAGCCCCTTTTCCTGGAGTTTGGCTATTGAGAGGCATAGAAGACGGCGAAAGGAAGGGAGTTTTGTA